>DATCXS010000213.1:0-7165 GCA_036565645.1 Mucilaginibacter sp. | reverse complement strand
GAATTACGGAACCCGGTAATAATAGATTGGAGAGAATACACCCTCGCTTACCGTGTAAAATCCTTTACCATCAGGAGTAAAGCTAATAGCCTCGCCTTGTTTTTCCTGTTGATAATTAGGCTCGACAGGTGTGCGCCGCAGGGTTTGCCAAATGGGTTCGTCACCTTTACGTTTCCAGTAGTAAACTTTCTCGTAGGTTTTTACCAATACCTGTTTTCCGTCTTTAGAGATATCGCCTGCCGTGACCCACTTAAAGGGCTTATAGCCCTTAAAAAAGAGTTTAGTATGAAATGTCATTACCAGGGTGTCATTTGGTTTATATGTCAGCGGTGCGGTGTAAACACTAACAGAGTCAGACCTTTTGGAGATGATATAAAACAGTTTTTGTACCGGGTCGACCATCAGCGTCTCGGCGTCTTTGGGGCCGTCGGGATATTTCAGATTAACCGGTGCGGCTTTTACAGTGATGTTGCCGCCTTTGGTCCATGCAGTTTGTTCGCGGATGCGGTAAATGGTGATGTATTTATGGATGGATGCGTTGTCGCCAATATCGCCTATATAAACGTAGCTTTTGTTTTTACCGGGGCCGGGGCCGACGGCAATGTCTTCGCAATCTATAGCACCCAATTTGTTAGATGGATTACCATTGTAGTATAAGGTTGAGATCAGCTTTCCATCAGTTGATATAGCGAAAAAACGACTGGTATCGCCACTGTCGTTGTGTACATAGTAAACGTCTTTGTTGATAGATGAAGCCGCGATGCCCGAGGTCTCGTCCATTGCTTTGTCCTGCAAATTACCGGACAGCACAATCTGGCGGGCCAGGTATCTGTGCCGCGCAAATGCTCCTAAAAACAAAAGGACTATAGTAGGGATGAGGATATTTAATTTTTTTGCTCTGCTCATTAAAGGGGGCTGAGTATTTTTTGGCAAAGTTACCCAAAATAGTTTAACGCAGCGGTCAGGCTATTATTACAGGCTTTGCTGATCGCGAAGATTTTTGATTTTTTCGAGTTCGATAACGTCGATCTGATCTTTGGGGCGATTTACTGACTTTTTGTTGGCGATAAGATCATTGATATGCAAGAAGGGAATTTGAATACCATTGATATCTGCTATTGATGCTTTGGTCAGGCAGTCATTAAAAGTAAAGTTTTTCAATCCTTTCATGCCTGTCATTATGTCCAGTTCAATTTCGCCACGTTTAAGCTCCTCATCAAAAATATCCATGTTTACTTATGTGTAATTTTGGCTTGCTTTAACATTATTTGCCTGCGAAGCATTTTGGAGAAGGACAAGAATTTTTCCTCGTCTGTTTGATTAAGTATTCGCAAAATACGCTGCTCGTCCGATTCGTTTAAGACAACCGCTTTTGGAGTTTCATTTGAAGATTCTTTCCCTGGTCCAGACATACGCAGATATTTTTAGGCAAGATACGAAATAGCCGTATAAAATAACAAAGGCCCCTTGCGGAGCCATTTGGTTATTATCAGTTTGTTGCCATTTCGGCATCAGGTTTTGAAACGTCGGTCAAAGCTACTTTGCCGCGTTCTTTACGCAGGATACGGTTAAACAGCGAGATCTCTTTATCAAATAAAAAGCGGAAGAACAGCCTGGTCCATGATTTATGATAAAAAAGGGTATCATAATATTCAGGAGCGGTTTTTCTGATCTCAGGTAATTTGTTCCACGGGATAGAAGGGAAATCATGGTGCTCATTATGAAAGCCCACGTTAAAGGCAACCAGGTTTAAGCCACCGTAATAACTATAGGTTTCCTGCTCAACACTGTGAGTTAAATAATGCTCCTGTACCCAGCGGGCACCAAGCGGGTGCAAACCTACCGAGAAAGAAAAGCTTAACAACAGGTAAGCCAATGCATGCCAGCCCATAAAATAATAAATAGCCGCGGTGAAAACCACTTGTACGGCAAGGTTGGCTACTATCCAGATATCAAAAGTCTGTATCTCTCTTAACCGGGAAAGGCGGAAGATCTGGAACAGCGGGTAAAACAACAGCCAAAGCGCTTTACCTAAAAATGAGTTATTGATCAATTTGGCCTCCCAGCGGTTGGGCAGGTCGGCATCTAACTCATGCACCCCTTGAAAAGAGTGATGTTTAATATGATATCTTTCGAATGAAATTGAGCTTGGAAAAATTTGCGGCATGTTAGCCAGGATACCTGCCCAGCGATTGGCCGAGCGGTTTTTAAAAAGTAATTGGTGAGCGCATTCATGGATCATTACAAACAGCGCATGGTCTGCAAAAGCCCCTAATAAGTAAGCAGCACCAAATACCAGCCACCATGACTGGTCGCGTAAAAGCCAGGCCAATACTAACTGAAAGGCAACCAAGCCAATAATAGCCCAAATAGTGTTTGGATTTTTACCGATCAGGTTCCGCAGGCCAGGGAACTGTTTTAAAATTTGCTTGGTCCGAACGCGGTGCGGTTCTGAAACCTGCGAGTAAACAAAATCTGTTTTTTTAGTCATAAATTTATAAAACCTTTATTTAAAATAGGTTTTGGGATTTTTTTATTAATAACTCAATTCCCCAATAATAATTATAAAATTTTAAATATTAGTTATAAAAATCTTATTGCTGCTTATAAACCATCAGCTTAAACGAGTTAGGCATAACCTTACGTGTACCAGCCTCATAATTGGCCACACTTAAATAAATTTTGTGGGTCTTAGCATCAAGTGCCAGGGTTTTTGCCCGGTTTTGGGTGGATAGTGTTTGCACAACCCGATATTGGTCAGCGCTTTGTTGTTTAATGATGGTGGTGGTGCCGTCGCCGTTTGAGCAGAATATCAGTTTGGTTTCCGGGTCAAAAGCAACCGCATCTACACCGGCGCCAATAGGCACGGTGGCTATCACTTTTCCGGTGGTAATGTCCACAACTTCCATTGCTTTATTTTCGCGGCAAACAGAGAAAGCGCGGTTAGTTTTCAAATCTAAAGTGAGGCCGGTAGGGCCGCCGCCGGGTGCCAGCGCGAAGTTTTTAATCACCTTCATGGTTTTCACATCAATAACATTCAGGCTGTTTTTGTCTTCCAGGTTGTTGTATATTTTTCCCTTACCATCGCTCACAGCAAACTCAGGGCCGCCGCCCAGGGCAATGGTGCCAACTTGTTTTAACGTGTTTGGGTCAATGACTGATGAATTATTGCTTCTTCCGTTAAAAGAATAAACACGGTCTGAATATGGATCGTACATAATGGCATCCGGTCCGGTAGCATTACTGAGTGTTATAGTAGCTATAGTTTTTAAGGTTTTCAGATCAAACGCAACCACTGCATTGGCTCTGCCATCGCTGATAAAACCACGATTTGCTTTGTTATCAACAGCTATGCCATGTACGCCCTTCATACCGTCAATTACGCCGACTTGCTGACCGGAAGCCAGGTCGACCACGTTTACCATAGTGCCGTGCGATGCATAGAGACGATTATTGGCTTTGTCTATAGACAGGTAATCATAACCGCCGTCGCCGGTAAGGGCAATGGTTTTATCTAACACATACGTTTGGGCATAAGTAATGCCGGCCAGCAATAAGGCGGCACAAGAAAGGATGATCTTTTTCATGATTTAATTTTTTAAGGTTATCTGTTAATAAATATCAGCCTCAATTCTGTAGACACCTTGTATTTATGTGCTGCGCTCGTCCAAATGTTTGTGTTACGATAAAGTATTTGCAGTATATTCAGCAATACAGTGAGCAACAAGGACGGCGCTGCCAGGCGGGTTGTCTGCAACACTTTTATATATAGTTAAAATGGTGTATAATTCTGTGTTAATTACGGGGCAACAAGTTTAATACAGATTTGTTATCGAACTTTATCAATGTAAACAATTAAAATTAAATACTATGTGGTGGATATACGCTTTACTATCGGCGCTGTTTGCGGCGCTTACAGCCATTTTTGCAAAGGTTGGTATTAAAGGGGTAGATACTGATCTGGCCACTGCTATACGTACGGTGGTAATTATTATTATTGCCTGGGCTTTGGTTTTTATAAGGGGCGCCAACACCAGTATCGGTAATCTTACCAAACAAAACTGGATTTTTCTGATCCTGTCGGGTTGTGCAACAGGCTTGTCGTGGATATGCTATTTTAAGGCTTTGCAATTGGGCAAGGTGTCGCAGGTAGCGCCGGTGGATAAGCTGAGCGTGGCGCTGGCTATCGTTTTAGCTGCAGTTTTTCTGGGCGAATCTATTTCGTTTAAAACAGGCATCGCCGCTGCGCTGATTATCAGCGGTACTTTAGTGCTAATATTTTAAGGCTATTTCAGATAATGCGAGGCTAGTGTCAGGCCGATGAAGTCAATTATAAAATGAACGATGATTAACGGCCTGATGTTGCCAAAACGCTGGTAATGAACGCTCATGATGATGCCGATGAGAAAAGGAAAAATAAACTCGCGCAAACTGTGGTATCTGTAATGCAGCGCGGCAAACATCAGCGATGAAATAAGGACCGGAATATTTTTGTTTTTACACAGCTGCGATAATCGCGTAAGCACATACCCTCTAAAAATTACCTCTTCGCAAAACCCGGCAGTAAAGCTGATAAATACAATCAATGCCGGGCGGCCTTTTACGGTTGCGGCTATCAATTTCATCAACGTACTGTTTTCGTGATAACCCAATAGGGCAGGTATGGCCGCTATAAGCTGAGCTGCCAGGGCAAGCAGATACAATATCACTACGGACGACAACAGAAATTCAAGACCATCACTTTTTTTAGGCCAGATCAGTAAATTTTGTTTCTCCACCTTTCGGGCATACAGCCACAATAAGCCAACTTCGACCCAAAAAATAAGGCGCGAGCCGTAAACTTTATTCCAGTAACTTAAGTGCGACGCCCTGAGCAGCGCCGCCATAACCAGCGGAAAAACAAGAGCGATGACAATGCCAGCTATAATCCTGGCTTTGGGTAAATTGGATAGGGGCTTATTTGCCGTAATACTTTCCATCCCGTAATAATACTTAAACATAATGAGCTAGCCAATGTTTAAATTTGCACTTAAATGACCACCGCCCAAACACCTAATACCCGGACGCCTAAGCAACTACGCCTGGCAAATGCTGTTTTCTTTTTCCTGTCTGGATTTGGCTATTCGTCCTGGGCATCGCGGATACCGGCTATTAAAACGCAGCTGCATTTAAATGAGGCCCAATTAGGTGGTATTTTGTTTGCCATGCCCTTAGGCTTGTTGCTTACTTTGCCGGCAACAGGTTTGTTGCTCAGTAAACACAGCAGCCGGCGCATCATGTTTTTTGGCAGTTTGTTTTTTGCGGTAATGCTGGCCTGTATAGGCTTTGCCAATAGTGCTTGGCAGTTGGTGGCGGTGTTGTTCTGTTTCGGAATGTCTCGCAATTTGTTCAATATATCAACCAATGCGCAGGCCGTAGCAGTACAGGCTTTGTACGATAAATCTATCATGGCCAATTTTCATGGTATATGGAGCCTGGCCGGTTTTGCCGGTGCCGCCTGCGGCTATTTTATGGTTTACTACAACATTGGCACCATGTACCATCTGTTGGGTATAAGCATTATCCTGGTTGTTTTTACGTTACTCTTTATTAAAGGCACTATATATGAGGCGCCTGTGCCTCAACCTGAAAGGAAACTTTTTACCCTGCCCGATAAATCGCTTATTATATTTTCGCTGATCTGTTTTGCCAGCATGGCTTGCGAGAATACTATGTACGACTGGAGCAGTATCTACTTTTACAAAGTGGTACACGTACCCCGATCTACCGCTACAGGCGGCTTTGTAGTGTATATGATAGCTATGACGCTGGGTCGTTTTATGGGCGATGCCGGTGTGAACCGTTTTGGTATTAAAAGTGTTTTGAGAACCAGCGGTATATTTATTTTCTGCGGATTGATGATAGCCGTTTTACTACCTTATACTATGCTGGTAATGCTTGGTTTTGTGCTGGTGGGCCTGGGCGTGTCGTGCATTGTGCCTATGGTGTTCCAGATGGCGGGCCGGTCTACCACCATGAGCAGCGGGACGGCACTGGCCTCCATATCGTCAATTGGTTATCTGGGCTTCCTGATAGTGCCGCCTTTTATCGGCTTTATAGCGCAGGCGGCGGGTTTGCAATTATCGTTTGGGTTGATTGCTTTGTTAGGTGCACTGGTAGTTATATTGGTTTATAACATTAGAGATAGTAACAGCTAAATTGCAAACAATACTGCTTACCGGGCGTTCACCTTGTAGTAATATCATTTTGTAATGAAAGCCGGGAAAAAACACTACAAGTTCATCAACAGTAAAACGGGCTATGTGATTTACCACCATACGGTTACTGGAAACTTGAGCGAAGCTGATATCAAAGTCGAACTGGAAAAAATAAAAGCCGACGTAGCCAGCAAAAACAGCTTGTTTTTAGATACCATTTACTGGGAAGAGGATAACGAAACCCAGTAGTTAGCGGCTTATCAGATATACTTTCTCCAAAACCTGGTCCCTGGTGTTGGCATTAACAAATTGAGGCAGTATTCTTTCCTGCGGATAATTAACAAAGCTTTTAATGATATGGTAGGGGATGTGATGATTATCCAGATAATCAAGCAGGTACTGCGTTACATACATGACCGATCCCGGCTCATTCATTTCTGTAAACCGTTCGACAGGTAAAAAACTAACCGGGTTATTGCACTCAAACTGAAAGACGTTACTTTCCATCCGCCCCGAATAAATATGACTGTAGCCGGCTTGATTAGCGTATTGGGCTGCCGGTATCTGCCCGTTGTAACCGGCAATGACCGGGTATAAAACCGTCGCCAGGTAAAAGTTGGCAAATAGCACCGCCGCACAGTTTACAAAAAAAGTTTTGCGATGCAGATCCTTAACCTGTTTGCTGATGAGCGACAACAGCAGGAAAAACAAAACGCAATCTACCGCAAAAAATACCTGGCTTGCCGGTTTCAGGAAAAAGTTGATGACAAATACTAATAAGGTGAACAAGGTGATGTATATCCACTGGTTAATCAACCTGAACCTGTTTGCCCCAACTGATAATTGCCGGTAACAATACGGCGCAGTAACTATGGCAAATAATGGAAACACGATATTGGTATAAAACGGCAGCTGAAATTTGGAGAGTGAGAACAGCACTAATAACAATAGCCCACCGGTTAAGGTAT
>DATCXS010000345.1:0-8112 GCA_036565645.1 Mucilaginibacter sp. | reverse complement strand
CCGAGGCAATCACCGGGATATTTACAGCACTATTAACCACCTTTAATAGTCCATTATCAAATCCGGCTTTAGTACCGTCGTGATCCATAGAGGTTAATAATATTTCGCCCGCGCCGCGGCTTTCGGCTTCTTTTATCCAGTCGAGTGTCTCTTTTTCCGTTGGGATACGGCCGCCGTTCAGATGAACAATGTTTTTTCCGTCATTCAAACGGGTATCGACAGCCACCACTACAAACTGCACACCGAAGGCCTTAGCCAGTTCATCTATAAAAGCCGGGTTGCGAACTGCGGCCGAGTTTATTGATATCTTATCTGCGCCGGCATTCAGTAGCGCATCCGCATCGGCAATTTCATTAATACCGCCGCCTATGGTAAACGGAATGCTGATTTGCCTTGCTACAGATTTTACCAGCTCAACCATTGTTTTGCGACGTTCGTGCGTAGCCGTTATGTCGAGGAAAACCAGTTCGTCTGCTCCCTGGCGCGAATAGTTCCACGCCAGTTCGACAGGGTCCCCGGCATCGCGCAGGTCAACAAAGTTTACACCTTTCACAGTGCGTCCGTCTTTAACGTCTAAGCAGGGGATGATTCGTTTTGCTAACCCCCCCCGTCCCCTGAAGGGGGAGCTTATGTGCGTATTTATTTGTTCCAAAACTTTGTCGAGTTGACCAAATATTTCTTCGTTTGTAAATCTTAATACTTTTAAACCTTCACTTTCGAGAAAGTTTTGTTTTTCTAAATCATTTTTAATGACTTCAGGTAACCAATGAATGCTTCCATCTTCATCCTGTTACTTCGCCATGCGCTACACTCCCCCTTCAGGGGGCCGGGGGTTAAATCGACATCAAACTTTCCAAATTCCAATTCTTAATTTCTTCAATAGTAATGCGCCCCTCGTAAATGGCCTTACCTACTACTACCGACTCCAGTTTTAATTTCGCCAACTCTTCGATATCAGCCATTGAACTAACACCACCCGAAGCGATTAGCTTAATAAATGGTGAATGATCCAGAAGTTTGGCATACAGATCAACACCAACACCGGCTAATTTGCCGTCTTTGTCGATATCGGTACACAAGAAACGGAAAAAGCCCAGTGCCAGGCAACGGTCAACATAGTCCATTAACTTAATTGGCGAGCTTTCCATCCAGCCTGAATATTTAATTACCTCATCCAACACATCAATAGCTATCACTACATTGTCAGAACATTTATCATGACCGCAGATGGCTTTGCTTAGCTCGTCCAAAAACATGGGGTTGGTAATGGCCTGAGTGCCCACAATTACACGAGCTACGCCGGCGCCAATCAGTTCCTTAACTTTCTCAATACTGCGGATACCGCCACCATACTGCACCTGCATATCGGTTTTGTGGATCACGTCAAACAAATATTCCTGGTTAGAGAAATCGTTTTTGGCTCCGTTCAGATCTATGATATGGATCAAATTGGTGCCATTTGATTGGTATCGCTCAATCATCTCCTCCAACGTAACATCATAATTGGTTACTTGCTGATAATCTCCTTCGCGCAAGCGTACAACTTTTTTATCAAGGATATCAATAGCGGGGATTATATACATGTCTTTATATTTTTGAGAAATTCTTTAACAATACTTCGCCATAATTGCCAGACTTCTCGGGGTGAAACTGGACCCCGTAAAAATTGTCCTGCCAAATTGATGCCGAAAACTTAATGCTGTAATCTGTTGCAGCTAAAGTATAAACATCGTCATACTCAATAAAGTATGAATGTACAAAGTAAAAATGTGAACCGTCAGGAATATCTTTAAAAAGCAAATTATCTTTTTGTGTAAAGACACGGTTCCAGCCGGTATGCGGTACTTTATGTTCAGGGTTGGCAATAAACTTTAAAGTTTTGATAGGAAAAATACTTAATAAGTCAGAATCACCTTCTTCTGAATGCGAAGTGAGCAACTGCATGCCCACGCAAATGCCCAAAGTGGGTTTATTTTGCGCCTTAATAGTCGGTACCAGGCCAGATGCCGTTAACTTATCCATAGCGGCACCTGCATGGCCCACACCGGGGATAATAAAGCGATCATATTGTGCCATGTCGGCCTCGGTATAAACCATACCATAGGGGATACCCAAGCGCTCTAATGCCGCAGTAAGCGAAAATATATTGCCGGCGCCGTAGCGAATAATACCTATCATTTTTATTAGAGTTTAGAATTGAGAGTCAAGAATAAAGATGATACTTTGTAATCTTAACTCTTGATTCTTTGTTCTTGATTCTATAACAAACCTTTTGTTGATGGTAACACCATCTTGTTCACATCACGTTTAACGGCCATTTTTATTGCTTTGGCAAAAGCTTTAAAGATAGCTTCAATTTTGTGATGTTCGTTCTGACCTTCGGCTTTTATGTTCAGATTTGCTTTTGCAGCGTCGCTGAATGATTTGAAAAAGTGGTAAAACATCTCTGTAGGGACATCTCCCACTTTTTCGCGCTTAAAATCGGCATCCCAAACCAGCCAGTTGCGTCCGCCAAAATCAATAGCCACTTGTGCCAGGCAATCATCCATCGGCAGGCAAAAGCCGTAACGCTCAATACCTTTTTTGTTACCCAAAGCAGCAGCAAATACCTCGCCTAAGGCGATGCCGGTATCCTCAATAGTATGATGTTCGTCAATGTGCAGGTCGCCTTTAGTGATTATTTCCAGGTCGATACTGCCGTGACGTGCAATCTGATCCAACATGTGGTCAAAAAAATGCAAACCCGTTGATACTTTTGCTTCACCTGTACCGTCCAGGTTTATTTTTACATAAATATCGGTCTCTTTAGTGGTACGCTTGCCCTCAAAAACGCGCTCACCCAGTTTCAGGAACTCGTAGATCTTTTTCCAGTCGGTTGTTTCAAGCGCGATGGTATCCTTCAAATCCTCATTACCTGTAAACTCATTGCCACCTAAGTTGCTGTGATTATTTAGCCAGATAGCCTTTGCCCCCAGATTTTTAGATAGCACCACATCGTTTCGACGGTCGCCAATAACAAACGAGCCTTTGAGATTGTATTTTTCAGTGTCGAAATATTCAGTCAACAACGCCGTGCCCGGTTTGCGGGTAGGCGCATTGTCCTTAGCAAAAGTGCGGTCGATAATGATGTTAGAGAACTTTACACCTTCATTCTCGAAAGTCTTTAAGATAAAATTATGCACGGGCCAAAAAGTATCTTCGGGATAAGAAGCGGTACCAAGGCCATCCTGGTTGGTAACCATAACCAGTTCATAATCCAGTTCGGCGGCGATTTTCGACATGTATTCAATAGCGCCCGGATAAAACTCCAGCTTTTCAAACGAATCGATCTGTTCATCAACAGGCTCTTTGATCAGGGTGCCGTCGCGGTCAACAAAAAGTATTTTACGGGGATTGCTCATTTAAATTGCTTTAAGGTATCAATCAATATATCGTTTTCGGCGGGTGTGCCAACAGTGATTCGCAAGCTGCCCTCGCAAAGATCAATTTTTGAACGGTCGCGCACAATAATTCCTTTTTGTACCAGGAAGTTATAAATGCCCTTCGGGTCGGTAGTTTTTACCAGGATGAAATTGGCATCGCTTGGGTAAATATCCAGTACAAAGTCCAGATCTTTCAGATTCAAAACTAATTTATCACGTTGCGTCAAAGTTTCTTTGATCCACGCGTTCACCTGATCTACATTATTCAAAGCTTTTAAAGCTAATTGCTGAGAAGCTTCGTTAATGTTGTAAGGTGGTTTTACTTTATTCATCACCTCAATGATCTCTTCGCTGGCAAACGCCATACCCACACGTAAACCGGCCAGGCCCCAGGCTTTTGACAGGGTTTGCAGCACCACCAGGTTTGAATATTCGGTAAGTTCCTGTATAAATGTTTTCTGGCGACTGAAGTTGATATATGCTTCGTCAACCACTACCAAGCCGTCGAAATTGGCGAGCAGGGTTTCTATGTCATCGCGATTGATAGAGTTACCGGTGGGGTTATTAGGCGAGCAGATAAAGATGATTTTAGTATGCTCATCTACAGCTTCTGATATGCCTTCCAAATTCAATTGATATTCGGCTGTAAGCGACACCTTCTTAGTTTTGATGTCATTGATATTGGCCGATACCTCGTACATCCCATAGGTCGGCGGTACCAGGATCACATTATCAACGCCGGGGTTACAAAAACTGCGGAATAAGATATCAATAGCCTCGTCGCTGCCATTGCCTAAAAAAATGTTGCGTGCTGGTACACCTTTGATCTCGCTTAAACGTATTTTAACGTTGTATTGCAAAGGGTCGGGGTAGCGGTTATATTGGTCTTCCAGCGGTGATCCGAACGCATTCTCGTTAGCGTCCAGGTACACACTGGCCTCGCCCTGAAACTCATCTCGTGCGGAGGAGTAGGGGGTGAGGTTCTTTATATTTTCTCTGAGTATGTTGTTGATGTTGAACATTGTAATAAAATTTAAACCAGGGTATCATCCTTAGCCCATCGAAGGATGAGCGTTGGGCCACCCCGCATACTTTAACTATTTGTCATTTCGACCATCGGGAGAAATCTTATATATTTTGCTAAGTATTACTCGTATAGATCTCTCACTGTCGTTCGAGATGACAGAATGGGAATTAGTTATTTATCCCTTCAAGCGTATACTAACCGCGTTTTTATGCGCATGCAAGCCTTCAAGTTCAGCCAGTATCTCCACATGCGGGCCTATGTTTTTTATGCCCTCGGGAGTGATGAACTGAAACGTTACTTTCTTCACAAAAGAATCAACCGATACGCCCGAATATGCTCGCGAGTAAGAGCTGGTAGGCAGTGTATGATTAGTGCCCGATGCATAATCACCGGCGCTTTCGGGCGTTAAATTACCCAGGAAAACAGAGCCTGCATTGATAATCATCGGCGCAATATGCTCCCAATCTTTAACCGCCAGTATCAGGTGTTCAGGCGCATAAGCATTACTGAACTCCATAGCTTCGTAAATTGATTTAGTAACCACCACATAAGAGTTTTCCAGCGCCTGGCGTACAATCTCAGCGCGTGGTAACACTTCGGTTTGCTTTTCAACTTCGGCTAAGGCAGCGTCTGCAATGTGTTGCGATGTAGTTACCAAAATAGCCTGACTATCTATGCCATGCTCAGCCTGCGCCAATAAATCTGCAGCAATAAACTCCGGACGTGAGGTTTCATCAGCAATCACCAATACTTCCGACGGCCCGGCAGGCATATCAATAGCCGTAGTGGTGGTAGACTGAATAATGGTTTTAGCCTTGGTTACAAACTGATTGCCCGGGCCAAAGATCTTATCAACCTTATTGATAGTCTGTGTACCATAAGCCATAGCTGCTATCGCTTGCGCGCCGCCAACGGTGTAAATTCTGTCAATACCTAATATCAACGCCACGTAAGCGATGAAAGCATTTACCTTGCCGTTTTTTTGCGGCGGCGAACACACTACAATTTCATGGCAACCCGCAATACGGGCAGGGATGCCCAGCATCAAAAAAGTGCTTGGTAAAACCGCCGTTCCGCCTGGAATGTATAAGCCTACTTTTTCAATAGGCCTTAACTCACGCCAGCAGGTAACGCCAGGCATGGTATCTACCTTATCTTCGGTTTTTAGTTGGGTTTGATGAAATTTGTAGATATTGGCATATGCAATGTCTAAAGCCATTTTTTGCTCTGGCGCAATTGCAGAAGCAATGTCTTCCAGCTCAGCCTTGTCAAGGTATAGCTTATCCAGCGTAACTTTGTCAAATTTATCGGCATAATCAACTAAAGCGCGATCGCCGTGCTGCTGCACGTTGCCCAGCACCTCTTCAACTATAGTGCGGATCTCATTAGCCGGGTCAACGTTACGTTGTACCAGTTTGGCTATTGAGTCTTTATTCAGATCGGAATAATTGTAAACTTTCATAAACCCCCCAACCCCCTGAAGGGGGAGTGTTTTAATGTTTAAAAATATAACCCGAACCTATTTATTCCCCTTTAGGGGGTAGGGGGTTAAAGTATTATTTTCTCAATCGGCATTACTACAATGCCCTGTGCGCCGGCTTGTTTAAGCTGGCTTATACGGTCCCAGAAATCGCGCTCGGGGATTACGGTATGTACCGCAACCCAACCTTCTTCGGCCAGTGGCAGTACCGATGGACTTTTTACGCCTGGCAACAGTGTTAATACATTTGGCAGGTTAGTTTTCTCCACATTCAGTACCACATACTTGGTTTCCTTAGCGCGTAAAACTGATTGTATGCGTTGGATCAATTCCTGTACCAAATCATTATTCTCGCTGCCTTTTGAGCCAATTAAAACGGCTTCGGATGCCATTACATCGGCAAATGGTTTTAAGCCATTGCTTTTTAGGGTACCGCCGGTTGACACCAGGTCGCATATCGCATCGCTCAGTCCCAGGCCCGGAGAGATCTCTACCGAACCTGAAATGGTGCGGATATCGGCATGTATATTTTGTTTTTGCAGAAATTTACCCAGGATAACCGGGTAAGTAGTGGCTATCGACCGACCTTCCAAATCGCCTAAGGCTTTAATATCGCTATTGTTGGTGATGGCAATCTTTAATGAACATTTGCCAAAGCCAAGCCGTTGCAGGTAGCTTACGGTAACTTCGGTTTCCTCGATCACGTTCTCGCCTACGATACCCAGGTCGGCAATGCCGTCTTGAACATATTCAGGAATATCATCATCGCGCAGAAAAAGAATTTCCAGAGGAAAGTTAGAAACAGGCGATATCAGTGAGCTTTTGTAATTTTCAAAATTAAGGCCGCAATTTTTTAATAATTCAACGGACTTTTCGTTGAGCCGACCCGATTTTTGGATCGCTATTTTAAGTGTTTTCACAAAAAGGTTTGTTTAAGAAACTATAATAAAAATTATAAACCGGGGTTGTTATTTCGCGTAGAAACATACATTATCTAATCACCACCAAGTGGTGATGGTGTAAATGAAGATGATGTAAGTTATTTAATCCCATTTTTATATAGTATAACTATAGATAAGCGATGCAAATATAGGCAGTTGTTTCGAAAATCAAAATAAATAGTCAAACAGCCAGGGAAATTGCCTTTTTAAATCTGACTACCTTAATTTTGGCTAAAGCCGGTATGCTTGATGCTGTTTTTCCGCCCCATAAATAGGACGGCAATGAATTAAAGTGATGTTAAAGGTGCATTTCATTGTCGTTTGGCTTTAGCCAACGGTTCAAAGGGAACAATAGGATTGGCTTTAGCCAAAATTTCCAAATTGAATTTTTAAAAGTGATTTCCCTGGTCAAACGGCTATCTATACAACTTATTGATTTACCTTTTTACCTGTATACTCATAAACAGCGCCATCCGGAAATTTATACAGCAGGTTAAGTTCCTCAACCTTTTGTATATCATTAATGTTCAGTAGTTCTTTACTATTGTCAAAAACCTTGAACCATATATAATAATAATGCTTCTCTTTAAAAAAGTCTTCGATAGGTTTTTTGAAGAAACGATGCGGTACCAGCTTTGCGGGCGTACCGGTAAAAAAATAGACTGCGTCGTTAGCATTACTGTAGATAGGTACGTCCTCTCTAAATTGACTTTTATGCGTGCGTAAATATTTTATAAAGTCGGATGTATTCCAGCTGTCGTCAGAATAGCCCGGTACGCCGTAATCCATTTCGTCGTCATAGCGTTGTAAATCAATCTGTAGCGTAAAATATTCAAAGGCCAGCATTGCCACTATGGCCATACCAGAAAGCATATATTTCGACTTGCTCTTTATTTTTTGCAAAATATCAGGCACCCAACTGGTACACGATATTACTAAAGGTATAAACATGGGCGACAGCAACCGGCTGTTCAACTGTTCAAAGCGCGAGAAAGTAGCTATCAGAATGATGAACAGTCCGTAAACCACTGTATAAGCAATGATGATATTTTCATAACTATTGATCTTACCTTTGATGGCTTTAAATACCAGGATACCAATTAAACCCATCAGTACAAAAGCGGTTAACTGTATAGCATAATGATTAGCGAAATTGCCCAGTGCGCCCCAACTGCTTAATACAGTACCTGCATAATACATATTTTCGCTCAGCGGCGTGATAGATGGCTCGCGGGTACCGGT
>DATCXS010000111.1:0-3123 GCA_036565645.1 Mucilaginibacter sp. | reverse complement strand
GGTAGTTGGTAGATACGATTTAATGATTATTATGATTTCAGTGATTTTGATTTCACAGATCATTTTGTGATTATACGGATATTGTTTTTCAAACAAATCGAGAAAATCGATATTAATTAATCATTGTAATCACAGTCAAAGTCTATGTAATCACCTTTAATAATTGGTGAAATCAAAATAAAATGAATAATAATAACCTGGAATGGAAAATTTGCCATTCAGCATATATACATAAGGGGCCCTGGGCTACTTTGCGGTCTGATAAATGCGAGATGCCCGATGGGCGTATTGTGGAACAATATTATGTGTTGGAATACCCTAACTGGGTAAATGCCGTTGCGCTTACAGCCGAAAATAAAGTTTTGATGGTACGGCAGTATCGCCATGCGGCTAATATAGTGTCGCTGGAAATTCCCGGTGGGGTTATTGACGGAGACGAAGCACCGGAAGCTGCTATGCGCCGCGAGCTTTTGGAAGAAACCGGCTACCAGTTTAATGATATCGAGCTGATCAGCATTGTCTATCCAAATCCATCAACAGCCAATAATAAAACATTTTGCTACCTGGCTAAAGGTGGGGTTAAAGTACAGGAACAGTCGCTGGACGAGCATGAGGAGCTGATTGTCGAGGAATATACCATCGACGAAGTAAAACAACTATTAGCCGATAACAAGATTGCGCAATCACTGCATTGTACCGGGTTATTTTATGCTTTTATGAAGCTGGGCGTTTAAATAACGAATTAAAGATATAAATGAAAAAGACCTGCAATGCGGGTCTTTTTCATTTATAAAGATTGTAAAATCCGCCTGACCTGTAAAGGCAAATGGCAATATTTTATTTCGATGTCATCTTTCCTTACGGTCGGGATTTACAATCCTCAAATTAAATCACCGTTCCGTTTGGTATTACCGCCCGTTTTTTAACCACCACAATACCATCCTGTACCGTATGGGTTGGGTAGTCGCCGTTAGGCAGCAGCTCGCCGCAGTTTATGATAACGTCATTACCTATGTGGGTATTTTTGTCGATGATTGCATTTTTGATCTGGCATCTGTCGCCAATACCCATAACCGGCTGATTTCTTTGCCGGCACTCTTCAATCTGCTCAAGGGTTTGATAGTTGTCGCTACCCATAATGTAGCAGTTCTCGATAGTAGTATCAAACCCGATACGGGTACGTATGCCGATTACTGAGCGAGTGATATGGCTGGCGTTAATGATACAACCGTCGGATACAACGGCTTTATCCATGTGTGTGCCCGATACTTTTGATGGCGGCAGCATACGCGCCCGGGTAAAGATGTAATTCTTGTCGAACAGGTTAAACTGAGGGATATTGTCAGACAAACCCAGGTTAGCATCAAAGAACGATGGAATGGTACCGATATCGGTCCAGTAACCTTCGTACTGGTAGCTCAATACGCGGTAGTTATTGATAGACTGCGGAATGATCTCTTTACCAAAGTCGGGGTGATTATTGCCTTGCAGTATCTCGAATAATAGCTTGCGGTTAAAAATGTAAATACCCATTGACGCCAGGTAAGTGCGGCCCTGAGCCTGCATTTCATCACTTACATCCGACTGTAAATGCTCAAAGTCGGTTTTAGGTTTTTCAACAAACTGGGTTATCATGCTGTCATGATCGGTCTTTAATATGCCAAAGCCCGGCACGTCATTGGCGTGAACGGGGATAGTAGCTATTGATATGTCGGCCTGTTTTTCAATATGCTCGCTAATCATGTGCTCAAAATCCATCTGGTATAACTGGTCGCCCGACAGGATCAATACATAATCAAATTCGTGTACGGCCAAATGATGCAAACTTTGTCGCACCGCATCAGCAGTACCCTGAAACCACGCACCGCTGGTAGGGGTTTGCTCGGCAGCCAGGATATCAACAAAAGCCTCGCTGAAATTACTGAAGTGATAAGTGTTTTTGATATGCTTATTCAACGACGCCGAGTTAAACTGTGTTAACACATAAATACGCGTAATACCCGAGTGCAGGCAGTTAGAGATGGGGATATCGACCAAACGGTATTTGCCTGCAATAGGCACGGCCGGTTTGGAGCGTGTTGCAGTAAGGGGATACAAACGGCTGCCCTGGCCACCGCCAAGGACAATGCAAATTACACTTGATGTCATGGTGTCGTTGTTGAAATGATACTTTTATATAGTTCCATATATTGCTTAGCAGATACATCCCACGAAAAGTCGAGGGCCATCATCCGCTTACGTAATGTTTGCATCTTTTTGCTGTCGGCATAAAGCGCTATTGCACGGGTTATGGAGTAGCAGATATCCTTTACACTGGCGTTGTTGTACCGGATTCCGTAGCCCCCTTTATCGCCAAAATCAATTACCGTGTCTTTCAGTCCCCCTGTGCTGCGCACCATAGGTATGGTGCCATAGCGTAAGGAGTAAAGCTGGTTTAACCCGCAAGGTTCAATGCGGCTTGGCATCAGCAGGAAATCTGAACCGGCATAGCACAGATGCGCCAGTTCTTCATTATAGCCTATATAGATATTACAATCCTGCGGCAGTTTTTCTTTCAGTTCCTGCAGGTCCTTCTCAATGTCAGGATCGCCTGCGCCGAGTATCAAAAAGCTCACTTTGCCGGCATAGTCTGCCAGGCTGGTTTCAACCACTTCGGCCAGCAGGTCGGCACCCTTCTCTATCACCAGCCTGCCGATAAAATTGATCAGCGGCTTAGCCGGGTCAAGATTGAACCGGGTACACAGGGCTTCTTTATTTTCTTTTTTACCTGAGGCGACTTTAGGTGCGTCGTATTTTGCGGTAATCATGGGGTCGGTAGCCGGGTTCCAAACTTCGGTATCAATACCATTGATGATACCGATGCCTTTATCACGCTCCAAAAAGAACAAATATTCCAACCCGTTCGAGCTATGCGCAAGTTCATCCAGGTAACTTGGCGAAACCGTTGTATAGCGGTCTGCGCACCGTACGGCCGAGGCCAGCGGATTAATGCCGCCGTTCCAATCAAGCAGGCCGGTTTTGGTAAGATCAATCTCGGGCAGGTAAGACAACTTATCCCAACCAAAAGCGCCGTGATATTGCCCGTTATGAATGGTAAATATGGTAGGCGTATTAGCCAGGCGA
>DATCXS010000282.1:0-3362 GCA_036565645.1 Mucilaginibacter sp. | reverse complement strand
ATCAGGGATAAAGAAGCCGGTACACAATTTTTTTCGGGTTTTGCCAGGGTGATCAATGCCATGCGTAAATCGCCAAAAATTGTGATTGCCCGTGTGCAGGGTAAAACCGTTGGCGGGGGAGTAGGCCTGGCCGCTGCGGCTGACTATTGCTTGGCTACTGAAGCTGCCGCTGTTAAATTGAGCGAACTGGCTATAGGTATTGGTCCGTTTGTGATATCGCCGGCAGTTATAAGAAAGATCGGGTTGCCAGCCTTTTCACAATTGACTATTCGTGCTGCTGATTTTCAACCGGCGCAATGGGCTAAAGAAAAAGGTTTGTATAACGAGGTTTATGCAGATGTTAATGAAATGGATGCAGCGCTCGATGCACTTGCCGGAAAGTTGGTATCTTATAATCCGGACGCTTTAACCGAACTCAAAAGAATATTATGGGCTGATACTGCCGACTGGAATGAAATACTTGAACGCCGTGCAGCTGTAAGCGGCGAATTGGTGCTGTCTGTATTTACTCAGCAAGCTTTACAGGATTTTATGAATAAAAAGTAAACAAGAAGCCCCGCAATTTGCGGGGCTTCTTGTTAGTAATGTCTTCTTACTACAACTACTCTATGTGGTCTGTTGTAGTAATGTCTGCTGTAGTAATGCCTGTTGTAGTAAGGTCTGTGGTAACGGCCATGCCTTACAATCACTGTAGGATGACCTACCGGATGATATACTACTACCGGACGATGTGCTACAATAACCCTGTGCGGCGGTGGCGGGGTGCCTATATGTACACCAACTCTTATTTGTGCACTTGCTGCCTGAAATGTAAAGGCTAATAATAATGCTGCTATTGTTAATTTTAAAGCTTTCATGATTATATATATGAACAATTTTAATAACGTTGTTCATGCTTTTAAGACACGGGTTATACCATTGGGTTTAATCTTTCGTGCCCCTGTTTTTAATATTTACCGGTTTTTGCCGGCAATAATTAGATTTACAGCTATTTATATTTTGTAACGAATAAGTTATACAAAAAAGGGCCGCCTGGTCTGTTAACCGGGCGGCCCTTTTTCTATGATGTTAGGTGCAGGCTTAATAGTTCATGATAGCCACTACCGGATAATGGTCTGATGGTGCTTTACCGTTGTAAGAGTTAGTTAGTATCGCATAGCGCTTAACATTAAACTGTTTGGTTACAAAGATGTGGTCAATGCGGCTGTCGGTTTTGGTATTTAGATTAAACGCATTGAACGACCCATTGGTGGCCAGTTTGATAGGCGCCAGGTTATAGCAATCCTGCAATACACCGGTGCTTAATACTTCTTTATAGCTTTCGTTGTGCTGATCGACGTTAAAGTCGCCGGTGAAAATGGTGGCTGCGTTACCAGCCATTTCTTTAATTTTTTTCAGTACCAGGTGTGCGCTTTCTTTACGGGCTACAACGCCTATGTGGTCCATGTGCAGGTTAAAGAAATAGAACTTAAAGCCTGTTTTGATGTCCTGAAATTGTGCCCAGGTGCATATCCGGGGCAGTACGGCGTCCCAGCCTTTATTCGGTCTGTCGGTAATGGTTGACAGCCAGAAATTGCCTTGTTTTAAGATTTTAAAGCGTGTTGTTTTGTAAAATATAGCCGAATACTCGCCTTTTGTTTTACCGTCGTCGCGGCCAATGCCGATGTATTTGTAACCGGGCAAACTGTCCACCATGTCCTCAAGCATGTTGTGTTTGCCTTCTTGCGTACCAAAGATATCCAGATCATTAAACTGTACAATTTTGCAGATAACCGGGTAGCGATCCCCCCAGCCATTGCCCTTTAATGAGTCTTGTTTGTTGTCATTACGCAGGTTGTAAGTGGCTATGTTCAACTGCCGCTGACTGAATGCTGCTATGCTCAGAAATAAGCAAGCCAATGTAGAGTAGAGAAATTTTTTCATATAGTTTAATTGGTGGGCTAATATATGAAAAACATTAACAATCGATGGTTGAATTAGAAAACTTAACAGGGAGTTAACATAGGTAAATTACGGGAGGTTGTCACTCTAAGGCGCCCGGATACTGAGCGTCGGTCAGCGTTTATGGTATATAACCTGCTGGTTATCAATCTGATTATCGGGTACTATCTTCAATGCGATTATTTGCGATCAAAAATTTACTCATTGTGACGTATTAAAGAATGTTTGCAGCTGTCGTTTTTAAGGCTTGCAATCTGCCACAATTAATACATTCATTGCTGTTGGCTTTAGCCAACGGATAAGGCTTGATTTTGGCTTTAGCCCAATTCCGTTTATTTAGGCTAAAGCCGTTTAGAAACTTATCTTTTATCCCTTGGCTAAAGCCAACGGCAATGATTTTAGTACTGCCAATGATAAGTATATAACTTACTGATATCAATTGTACTTTTCGTCATTTTCAATGCGATTATTTGTGCGCATATAAATTTACTCGGCATGACACCTTTGTGTTTTTGCGTTCGTATTCTTACTCATACGCCTGCAAGCTATTTCTTAATAACCGCATTTCTTCCTGTATATCCTCTATACGTTCCAATAAATGTGTTATAGCTTCAATACCGGCAACATTGATATCCAAATCGGTATGGAGGCGTATCATGCGTTCCAGCTTTTGCAGTTGGCTTTGGGGGATATAGGTAATGTTGTTTACTACTTTAACTTCAACCAGTCCCGCATCCTGCAAATCGGCGATAAAAGCGTGTTCCAGCTGATGGTATATACAAAAATCTGTTGTTGTTATTAAATGCTTCGTGCTCATAACCCAATAATTTATGCTGATGATTTAGCCAGTTCTTCAAATAATTGTTTTTGCTTGCCGGTAAGATTGGTAGGAAGTTGGATATCGTAAGTGATGAACAGGTCGCCAAACTCACCGTCTTTTTTGTAGACAGGCAGACCTTTGCCTTTCAACTTTACTTTTGTTCCGTTTTGCGTTTCGGGTTTTACTTTGACTTTCACCTTGCCGGTCAGTGTTTCGGCCGTTATTTCACCGCCCAGGATAGCCGTATACAGATCAAGTTTAGTAGTTGCATACAGATCAGCGCCCTTACGTTTAAACCGCGGATCATCGGCCACTAAAAACTTAATATATAAGTCGCCACCAGGGCCGCCATTGGCACCCGGACCACCATGACCGGCAATTTTTATAGTTTGCCCATTCTCAACACCTGCAGGAATAGTTATTCGGATATTTTTGCCGTTAACAGTAAGCGTTTGTTTGTGCGTTTCACCGGCGTCCCTCAAACTCAGGTGCAGCTCGGCATTATAATCCTGCCCGCGATATTTAGCTTGCCTGCGACCACCGCCACCGCCGCCAAACATCGACTGAAAGAAATCAGAAAAATCCTCGCCGCCACTGCCAA
>DATCXS010000161.1:0-6712 GCA_036565645.1 Mucilaginibacter sp. | reverse complement strand
TTTCGATATCACCTCGGCTATAAAAAGCAGCGGACCGCAAGAAATAGTTGTGCGCGTTTTTGACCCGACCGATAACGGCGGGCAGCCGCGGGGCAAGCAAACGCTGTTTCCGCAGGGTATTATGTATCAATCGGTTACAGGTATCTGGCAGACCGTTTGGCTGGAGCCTGTACCAAAAGCCAATATCAGCAATATTCGCATCACTCCTGATGTAGATAAAGGCGCTGTTAGACTGACGGTAAGTACAGAAGGCACAACAGCCGGAACTAACGTAAAGATCACTGTTAAGGACGGCACCAAAATAATTAAAACCTTTACCGGCAAAGCAAACACTGAGTTAAGCGTACCGGTGCCAAATGCAAAATTATGGTCGCCAGATAGCCCTTTTTTATATGATCTGGATATCGCCCTGGTAAAGGGTCAGACCAAACTGGATGCCGTGTCGAGCTACTTCGGTATGCGTAAAATATCTGTCGAAGAGGATGGCGGCTATAAGAAACTGTATTTGAATAATAAATTCCAGTTTATGGTTGGTCCGTTAGATCAGGGTTTTTGGCCCGACGGCGGCTACACAGCCCCAACTGATGCGGCCTTAAAATACGATTTAGAAGAGACAAAAAAGTTTGGTTTTAATATGGTGCGCAAGCACATTAAAGTTGAGCCATATCGCTGGTATTATTGGTGCGATAAATTGGGCCTGATGGTTTGGCAGGATATGCCATCGCCGAACTCGTATCCGGCCCGTGGTTTTAAAACACCTCCTGTCGACACCAATGAGTTTCGCAAAGAGCTGGCGCAGATTGTTAAAACGCACTGGAATTTTACTTGTATAGTTACCTGGGTAACTTTTAACGAGTCGCAGGCGCAACGTCCGCAAAATACGCCGTCGCTGGTAAAAATGGTGAAAGATCTTGATCCGTCACGACTGGTTAATCAGGCCAGCGGCGGTAGCTGGTTTAATGTGGGCGATTACCTGGACGTGCATAGCTACCCTGATCCGGATGCCCGGCCTACCAAGACACAAGTTATCGCCAACGGCGAATATGGTGGTATCGGTTACATTATTCCGGGCCATACCTGGTCGCAGCGCCGGACGTATATCATGATTGATAAACTGAAAGATTATACTGATCTGTTCCATTCATATTCAAGAGATCTGGCGTACCTGAAAACCAACAAAGGTTTAAGCGCCGCTGTTTATACGGAAACTACCGATGTTGAATCGGAGCTGAATGGCCTTTTAACTTATGACCGCGAAGTAGTTAAAGCGCCCGAGGCAACCATCAAAGCATCGAATGATCTGGCGATTTATGGCAGCGTGAACCTGACAACCGTATTGCCAACCTCGCAGATGGAGGGCCGCAGCTGGAAATACACTTTCGATAAACCGGATACCACCTGGCTTGCTTCTAATTTTAATGATAATGGATGGCAATCAGGTGTTGCGGGGTTTGCAGCACGCATACCTAACAATAACCGGCCTAATGCTGCTCCGCCAACTGTAAGAACGCAATGGACCGGCAAGGATATTTGGATGCGTCAGGAGTTTAATGCAGGTAGTGTTGCTGACGTACAAAAACTGGTGCTATTAATACGCCATCAGGACGATTGCGAGGTATATATCAATGGCGTGAAAGCAGCAACTATTGCCGGCCACTCGCGTAACTACACTATAGAAGATCTGAACGAAGCCGGTAAAAAAGCCTTCGTTCCTAATGGTAAGAATGTAATAGCCTTGCATTGCCATACAGCTGGCAGAGGTGGATATATTGATGCAGGATTATCAGTTATTGATATCAAACAATAGAAAAACAATTTAGAAAAACGGGGGGCTACCGATCAACCGGTAACCCCTTTTTATTGCCAGTAATTGCCTGATAGGATGATCATGTTCAGCAGCTTGATACTGTTGTCGTAATAATCGTAATCTTTGATCTTGAAACCGGTCAGATATACCCAGACCTTATTGAGCCAGGATTGATTTTTAACATCAACCATCGCGGATACGCCAAACGGCGCGATGAAACTTAAAGCCTCAAAGTATCGATGCTGAATATCGTCGCCTGCTAAGGTATAACCGGCCGATAAGTTATAAGTATCATTACCGGTGGTCACGCGTATCCAACTGTTTATTTTAGCGACGACGTTTTTAGAGCGGGGATCACCGTTCATAATGAAATCGGTACCAATGCGCCACGGGTCACGACAGGCGTTGTAGTTGTATTGACCGTCATATTTGCTTTCCAGGAAATTCGGTCCGGCGGGTTTGGGAGTTTTATTTATATGGATGATGAAATCAGGCAGTAAACCCGCATCAGGGCTGTAAGTGGCCTGCATAAAGTTGAACAGCCTGTACTCTGCATCAATAACGTTCTTCCAACGGATGTCACCTGTCGCCTGCCGAAAAGCTTTAAAATGCGCCGGCATAAAGTCGGACGTGCGGGTAGCAAACCAGTCGCCGCTTTCATTGTCCAGCCCTTCGCCCAGCAATACAGTCCAGGTTTTAGGGTTGATCTCAAACTGCATAATTTCGTTGATTGTGGCGCGGGCTTCCTGGAGGTAATTGATAGCGCCCTTATTGCCCCATTGTTTTGAGGCAAGTAATAAGGAGTAAGCTATGTCCAGGTCGCCGTCGCTGGCAGTGGTTTTGTCCAGATCCTGCCCATTGGTTTTTTGCGCCCAGGCCATCAGGTATTTACTACGATGGCTCGGGTGTGCACGGACATATCTCCATAAATTATCGTAAGTGTTTTTAGCATCCGGATCATGGCCTGCCATCAGCGCGACAATAATCATCCCGTAACCCTGTCCTTCAGAAACACATTGCTTGCCGCCCTTACCTTCAAACCAAACGAAGCTTTGCGGCTTGTGCGGTACATTTCTGATGTAGCGTGGTTTCCATTGGTCGTAAAAATTGGCAGTCGCCTTATCCAACGCCTGCTGGCTGATGTGGTTGGGCCGGATGGCTCCCGTAAAATATCGAACATGCTGAGGAAAGGGCCTTAGCGGTTGCTGCGCATAGGTCATTGCACTGCAAGCCATTGTCGCCAAGAATAAAAGGATAGATAATCTCACACCTCAAAATTACAACTTTGAATATCGCAAACGCCCTATCATTGCCGGAATGTTTGGCATTTAACTATTAATGATGGGTCGGCTCCTTTAAAATCTTAAATACTACCACTGCATAAAGCAGCATAAAAGCTGCAGCTATAATGGCTATTTGCATAATGGCGCTTACAATATGACTTGGCCCACCACTTGCCATAGTGCCAAACACGGCAACGCCCATTGCCCCGGCCGCCTGTCGTGTTGTATTTAGCACTGCCGATGCAATGCCTGACCGATTTGCCGATACCGTAGCCAATGTACCTGTAGTCATAGCAGGCACGGCGACGCCCATACCCAAAGGCAAGCTAAAAAATGCAAACAGTAATTGCCAGTAAGGCGTATCGGCTTTAGCCAGTAGTAGAAAGATACAACCGGCGGCAAAAACCACTAACCCGCTTAATATGGGCATGCGTATGCCGTATCGCTCCATTAAAATACTACTGGCAATATTGGAAACGAGAAAACTGGCGGTGAGCGGCAGAAATGCCATACCAGCCATAAAAGCCGAGTAATGTAATACCTGTTGCAGGTATAGGCTCAGCACAAACACCAGCCCGTAATAAACGCAATTAAGCGAAGTCCCTAACCCAATAAATACATTAAAGTTGGATGATTTAAACAAATCGAGCGGTAGGATGGGTGCGGCGGCAACACGTTCGCGCCATATAAATAAGCCCAGCATCAGCATGCTAAAAACTATCCCCCCATAAATAAAAGGCGAACGAGGACCCAGGTTGTGCCACTCTATTATGGCTGCTATAAATGCGGTAAGCGATAACATCCAGACAAGCTGCCCGGGAATATCGAATCCGCGTTTCTGGCTTTTTGGGCTGTCTTGCAAATAAATACTACAGATCAGTCCCAGCAAACATATCGGGATGTTCACTAAAAATATCCAGCGCCAGCTGCCAATGCTTAGCAGTAATCCGCCCAACACCGGCCCGGCGGCTATGGATATAGCGCCACCGGCCGTCCAATAAGCTACGGCACGGGCACGCAGTTTGGGTTCGCCGGCAAAAGCATTATTGAGGATAGATAGCGAACTGGGTATCATAGTTGCTGAGCCGACACCCTGCAAAGCTCTGAACCCGATTAGTGCAAGCGGATTCCAGGCCAGGCCGCAGCCCACAGATGCCAGGCCAAATATGAGCAACCCAAACTGAAACAAACGCTTGGAGCCCAACAGGTCGCTCATGCCGCCTGCCGAAAGCATCAGTACTGCAAAGGCAATGGTATAAGCGTCGACAATCCATTGCAGGGTACTGATATCGGCAGAAAATGATTTGCCGATCTGCGGCACCGCCACATTTACTATGGATACATCCAGTTGCGACACTACAAAGGCCAGGCTGGTAGTAAATACCACGAACCAAAAGCCGGTCTTAGATTTTTTCAACGTAGGCAAGTCTTAATAAAAAAATACACGCGCCAAAAGTAGGCAACAATAAAAAGCGCCATATCTTTTATTGCTGATATGGCGCTTAGATGATAAAAGTACCCCCGATAAATATCGCGTACCAAACAAAGTGGTTTAAAATGTTTATATTGTTAATCATCTGCCAAAAAACAAAATCGATCATAATTATATCGTCATGCCCATAAAAATTATCATAACAGGCGCTACCGGAATGGTAGGCGAAGGCGTGCTGCTACACTGCTTAAATAACCCCGAAGTTGAAAAAGTGCTGATTGTTAATCGCAGGCATTATGATTTGCAGCACCCTAAATTAGCTGAATTATTAGTGCCTGATTTCATGGAACTTAGCTCAGTTTCCGACCAGTTAGTCGGCTATGACGGGTGCTTTTTCTGCGCAGGCGTAAGCTCAATAGGCAAAAAGGAGCCGGAATATACGCATCTTACTTATGATATAACGCTCAACTTTGCAGAGGCAGTCGCCAAAGCCAATCCAAACCTGGTGTTTACCTACGTATCAGGCAGCCACACCGACAGTACCGAAAAAGGATCAGTAATGTGGGCGCGGGTAAAGGGCCGGACAGAAAATGCACTGTTCCGCTTGCCCTATAAAAAAGCTTATGCTTTCCGGCCCGGCGTGATGAAGCCGGTTGAAGGTCAAAAAAGCCTCAACAAATATTTCAAATACTTTGCCTGGTTATACCCCATAATTAACCTGTTTGCACCTAAAGCAGTACTTACTTTGCACCAGGTTGGCCAGGCTATGATCAATTGCGTTACCAAGGGTTATAACAAACCCATTTTAGAAATTGCCGACATTAGGGCGGCTGCCGTGAAATAATTATTTCCTGGCAAACGCAGCCGCTTCTTTATTCAAGGCATTGGCAGATAAGGACTGCATGCCGTTGTTAATGACAATGCGATACTTAAACGTAACCGACTCGCCTGCTTTAAGGGTCAGGTTTTTCTCTGATTTGCCATTGGTAAAGATCTTTTCGCCCAATGGGTTTGCCGCAAACAGGCCATAACCGCGGGCATGCCAAAATGTTGGATAATTAGGGTTCTGCGGATGGTCTATAATTGCAATACTTACCGAATCGGCCCCGACTTTACCATAAACCTTACACCAAACGCCGCGACTGCTCCAGGCATCATCTCCGGTTTTGCCGGCGCTGGTCAGGTAGTTGCCATTGGCCAGTTTGTCTGTACCGCCTTTTACCACGGTTACGTTACCTTTATCGTCGCTAAATTTTTGATCCTCTTTGGCAGGCATTTGCAGCTCATGTACCAGGCGCAGGCCCAGCATACCGTCTTTGGCATCGGTAAACTTAGCATACTGCTTAGCAGTTAAGGTTGTTGTGCGATCGATGATACGCAGACCGGGCCTACCGCTAAATTCAAAGCGGGTATTTTCTTCGAGGATAACCTGCTTGGCCTGATTGGTCCAGTTGGCTTTGTAGGACAATACACCGGTAGTTCCACTTTTGGCTTCGGTTATTTTCTCGGTCCTGATCCAACCATATTTATTTTTCCTGGATGCCGGGATAGCATAGCTGTTGTTCCAAAAATCCAGTCCGTTCAAATTCTCATAATCAAACCAAAGGCCGATATGGTGTGGATGATCTGTCGGGTCGCCTTCCCGTTTATCCAGCGGGAAACTACGCGTAACCACCGTGCCGGCAGCGTCACGGATAGGATATAGAACGGGTTTCTCTAAATTATCAGGATACAAAAAGCTGGTGAAAGGCTTACCACCTATCAAGACATCTACCTTTTTGTCGGTAGCTGATGGCTTGACCGTTACCGTTTGCGCTTTTTGGGCAAAGGTTAGTGCCGATGCTGATATGATTATGCCGAGGGTTAATAGTTTGCTTTTCATAGAAATGTATTTGTAAAACGACGGACTGTGCGATTCCCCTCTTGAGAGGGGTGTAGGGGCGTGTCTTTTCGCGTAGGTAAACACACCCTTACAACCGCACTTTCTTTCGCGCCCCCTCTCAAGAGGGGAATATTTTTCGAATACTATTATCCTTTAATCTCTCCCCACTTAAACACTTTACCGTTGGCTATAACGTCCTGTGCAGCTTCATCAAATGTAGCTTTGTAGCCGGTATGGACTGCTGCGTTGGTCATAATATTAGCTATCGAGTGGCTGTAGCCTGCCTCGACAGGGGCGTTAGGTTGCTT
>DATCXS010000016.1:0-7655 GCA_036565645.1 Mucilaginibacter sp. | reverse complement strand
AATATGGTGATGCTTTCTGGAAAAACGTAACACATGACGCTGCATCTTATCGTGGCTTATTCTTCCCGATGCAGAAGGCCATCAAGCGCTATTCAGGTCAGGACTTTGACCAATTTACAAAAGCGGGTTTTGATCATTTTAAATCGATTTACAGCAAGGATGAACACGTCATTAACAATAGCTCGTATGCAAGCCAGGAATATCCGGTGTTTGCAGATGATAACACGCTGATCTACGTTAAAACAACTTTTAAAAACTTAGCACAGTTCATCATCACTAAGCATGGTACTGAACGTAAAATTATTACCCGCGCATTGTCTTTAGATAATTATTTTGATTATGCCGATGGTAAAATTGTTTACGCATCTACCCGTCCTGATCTGCGCTGGGGCTATCGTAATTACAACGAGTTGAGGCTGCTTGATGTAAAAACCGGCAAGGAGACAGTCATTACCCATCGCAGTAAGTATTTTTCGCCGTCGTTAAGTAAAGATGGTAAACGTGTCGTGGCAGTGGAGGTTGATCCAAACGGCACTAACCAATTGCATATCCTGAATGCTGCTGACGGTAAGCTTATTGCGGCAATTCCTAACCGGGAAAGGCTTTTTTATACCTATCCTAAGTTTTTTAATGAAACTCAACTCCTTGCGCCCGTACGCGATACACAAGGTAAGATGAGCCTGGCTTTGGTCGATATTACCACCGGACAGGTGAAATATCTATTGCCATTTTCTTATCAGCCCATAGCTTTCCCGGCGGTACACGGCGATATGGTATATTTTTCGGCCAGCTCGGGTGTTAGTGACCGGCTGTTTGCCGTAAATGTTGCCACCGGTAAGGTGTATACCATTAACCAAAGCGGCTTGAATAAGTATCAACCCACGGTAACTGATAATAAATTAGCCTGGGTTGAATTTACAGCTACAGGTTATAAGATCAGGCAGGCGGACAATGCTGCCGGTAAATGGACAGTACTCCCTGACAATAAAATCCCCGGCAGGTTAGCAACCTTTAATATATCCAGTCTGGCTAAAGATTCGGCTACTAATTTGTTGCAGGACATTTCTAATAAACCCATGCCCGTTACCAGTTATAATAAAGCTTATCACTTATTTAACTTTCATAGCCTGACGCCTGATTTTAGCGACCCAAACTATACGGTTACGCTTTCGGGTGATAATGTGCTGAATACTTTCCAATCGCAGGTGCTTTTTAATTATAATCGTGACGAAGGTTACAAAGAGTTTGGCTTTGATGCTGCTTACGGCGCGCTGTTTCCATTCATTACCGGTGGATTTAATTATACACTGGACAGACGCACTGTTTATCGCAACACCAGGGTTTACTGGAATGAAAGCGACATACACGCCGGCTTGCAGGTACCGCTTAATTTTAGCGCAGGCAGGCACATAACCGGGCTAACCGTTGCTTCCTCTATCCATTTTGCAGCTATATCTTTTCAGCAGACTTTTCAGCAGATACTCAACAAATCCTATACGTATTTAAACAATACCGTAAGTTTCAGCAATTTTATACAACAGGCCCGGCAAAATATCTATCCGCGCTTTGGCGAGAGTATCACACTTAATTACAAGGCTTCGGTAAGTAGTTTAACGGCTACGCAGCTACTGGCAAATGGGACGCTATATTTACCCGGTTTGGCTGCCAATCATAATTTATTGATAAGCCTGGCGCACCAGCAAAGGGGCCAGGAAAATGTGATCAGTTTCTCTAATGATTTTCCCTTTAGCCGCGGTTATACTGCCGAAAATTTGCATGAACTAAATAAGATTGGTGCCGATTATCATTTCCCAATTGTGTACCCGGATGCCGGTGTTGCCAATACCGTTTATTTTATGCGGATACGCGGCGATGTTTTCTTTGATTATACCCGGGCGCATTATTATTACACCCGCACGGCTTTAACAAGTTCAGATTTCAGATCGGTAGGAGGTACTTTGTATTTTGATACCAAGTGGTTTAACCAGCAACCCTTAACATTTGGGGTGCGCTATAGCCGCTTGTTGGATCGTGATCTGTTTGGCGGCGTAGGGCCAAATGTGGTGGAGATTGTGCTGCCGGTTACTTTCTTCTAAGTATTGACACTTGCTATGACATTTCTTACCCGTTCAACGTCGGTAACGTCAATGGCATATTCGTCGCCAAAGGTATTGCCCATTACAATATGATCATTGGCGTATTTCATTTTACTTTGAACCCGCGATTGCAAAGTGCCGTGTATCTCTTTAACGCCGGTAAAAAGCACCAGGTCAACAGCATTTATTTCGGTCAGCCCACTGCCGGCCATGATAGATATGCGGCCATCTGCTTGTTTTACCAGGTCGGCAATAACGCGCGAACCCTCGACGGCGGTACTTTTGCCGCCCGAGGTCAGGATACGTTCAAACCCCAGTTCAATAACATCTTCTAAAGCCTGAGAATAATCAGCACACATGTCAAATGCGCGATGGAAGGTTGCACCTAAACCCTTGTTTTTTGCCATTTGTATCAGTATGCGGTTGCGCGCTTTATCTACAGTGCCATCGGCATTTAAAATACCGGTCACGATGCCATCGCAGCCTGCTTCAATACAATATTGTACGTCGGCTATCATGGTGTCAAACTCTATATCGCTGTACAAAAAATCAGCGCCACGCGGGCGTATTAATACATACAGTTTGATATTTAAAAGTTTACGCGCTACCGTAATTTGTCCAGGCGATGGGGTAGTGCCTCCGATATATAAATTATCGCATAGCTCAACACGGATGGCGCCGCCCTGCTGGGCTGCCAATGCCGAGGTAATTGAGTTGGCACATATTTCAAGAGCGACCATGATAAATTGGCGGTTTAATTATCAGGTAAACATAAACATTGGTAAAGAGATTACTCTTTAACCGTTTCATAAAAATATTTTCCGGGGATGATGAGATCCTGTTTATGAGCATCGCAAACCGCAAAGGTAAACCCTTTGTGCAGGGCATAGGCGCCATATTCGCCTTTTTTATTAATGGCCAAAAACCCAACTTGTATCTCCTTTACCGTCTCTGGTTTCCTTTTTATAATGCGATGACAAGCCTCTTTGCAGGCATCCTGCGGGGTATAACCCTGGCGCATCAGCTCTACCACTAAAAAGCTGCCCACATTACGGATCACCTCTTCGCCAACCCCGGTTGATGTAGCGCCGCCAATTTCATTATCTACATATAAACCGGCACCGATGATGGGGCTATCCCCTACACGGCCATGCATTTTCCAGGCCATGCCACTTGTTGTGCAGGCGCCCGATAGATTGCCTTTGGCGTCAATAGCCAGCATACCTATGGTGTCGTGGTTAAACTTACCGCCCGGCATGTGGTTCTCACTGTTCATCACCGGCTTATATTCGTGTTTAACCAGCCATTTTTTCCAGGCTTTTTCTGATTCGGGCGTTAATAGCTTTTCTTTTTTAAACCCCTGTTCAATAGCAAACTGCCTTGCGCCATCGCCCACCAATAAAACATGTGGGGTTTTTTCCATCACTGCGCGAGCTACCGATATGGGGTGTGCAATGTCTTCGATGGCTGCCACGGCCCCGCAATTACCCTGCTCGTCCATAATGCAGGCATCCAGGGTAACATGCCCGTCGCGGTCGGGGTAACCTCCGCGGCCTACACTGTGATTGTTCAAATCAGCCTCGGGTACCCTGGCTCCGGCTTCGACAGCATCCAGCGCCCGGCCGCCTTTTGATAATATCTTCCAGGCTGCCGCATTAGCGGCTACGCCAAAGTCCCAGGTCGATATGACAATGGGGCGAGTACCGGCGACAGGGATATTTAAAACCCTTTTAGCCATTGCCGATGCTGAAAGAGCAGTTAACGACGCGCTTATTGAAGATATTTTAATGAATTTACGGCGATTATACATACTGCAATATAAAATATGTGTGTAAGTTAATAAGTCTATGCCTTAGCTTGCCAAAAAGTGATGATCAGGCCGCCTGCTACTACAAGTGTTCCGCCTACGATGACTGGTAAAGACGGGATTGTTTTAAAAGTGAGATAAGTGATGATCTGCCAAACTATAAATAAAGTGGCTATATAAAGCCCCACCACTTTTCCAAACTCTACCGGAGCAAGGTTCAGAAAAAAACCGTAACCAAATAATAGCAGCACTCCCAGTAAGCCAAAACCTATTCTGGCTGCACCGGTGTAATCATAAATAATTTTACGGATCAAAGCGTCGCCGCTAACTTCGAGCGTGGTAGCAACAATTAAAAAAAAGATGGGGTGTATATTCTGTAAAGCGGTTTTCATTAATATATATTTTTAATAATAAGATGCTCCTTATTCAGCATCATCAGACTGCGCCAATATTTCACGGCACTTTTTAAGGTCGCGTTCAAATACTTTGATTTTGTAAGCACCCAAAGCATCCATATATAAAGGAAAAACATTGGCTGCATTTTCATCCATAAAACAGGATATACCGGCGGTTTGTAATTTGCCGAGGGCAATCTCGGCCTGCATTGGGTCGATAAATGTATCGAGGGTTACTATTTTGTCTTCCATTGTGTATGTTAATTAATATTTACTTGTCAATAGCTTTTTCTTTCGAGAGCTTGAAATTTGTATTACAATCTTTGCAAATCCAGATCCTGTTAAAATAAGGCGGATAATATCCTCCAATTAAGAAAGAAATTATTAAATAAAACCAATTACGCTTGAATGGTGCAGGCCCGTAAAATACATTTGTTGAATTACAAGCAGGGCAGGTTATTAGTGCCTCGTCTTCGGCCAATATAGGTTCTTCGGACAGGATTTCCTGGCAAGTTTCCAAATCATGTTCAAAGACTTTTATTTTTACACCACCCATAGCCTGATTATAAATAGGATTGCCAGCCATAACATTATCGTCGGCAATAAAACAAGAGATCCCGTTAGCTTCAAGACGGGCCCGAACTATTTCGGCTTCCATTATATCATAATAGGAGCTTAAGGTTACAATCTTGTCTTTCATTTACAGGCGATATATTTCTCTAATGTAAGCAGGTTTTTTTAATTTGGCGGTATCATGAACCGCATTGATCGTATATCTGCTATTTTAATCCAGCTGCAATCGCGCAGGGTGGTAAAAGCTGCTGATATAGCAGAGCGCTTCAATATAAGCTTACGCACCGTTTATCGTGATGTAAAAACTTTAGAAGAAGCCGGCATCCCGCTTATTGGCGAGGCAGGGGTTGGCTATTCTATTATGGAGGGCTACCGTTTGCCCCCTGTAATGTTTACCAAAGAGGAAGCTACCGCTTTTCTGACCGCCGAAAAATTTGTCGAAACCTTAACCGACGCCTCAATTGCTGCTCAATATAAGTCGGCCATGTATAAGGTGCGCGCCATTTTGAAAACTGCTGAGAAAGACATGCTGGAAAGTATGGATGACAGGATAGAAGTGGTTAAGGGTGTGCATATTCCTGAAATGGCGAATACGGATCATATCCAGACCATTTTGCATAGTATATCGCAAAAAAGGGTGTTGTCATTAAATTATTTTGCACAGCACAGCCAGGAACATACCAGGCGCTATGTTGAACCTATAGGTGTATTTTTTATGAGTGGGTTCTGGCATTTGATCGGCTATTGCCGCCTGCGTAAGGCATACCGCGATTTCAGGGTCGACCGTATAAAAAATCTGGAGGTTACCGACGAGTATTATACTGACGGGCATCCGTCGCTCAAAGATTATATCGCCCAAAAAGCAACCGAAAAGGAATTGGACGCAGTAGTAATATTGGTTGATAAAAGTATCCATCAGCACCTGGAACATCAGAAATATTACAGCGGCTTTATTTCTGAGAAGCCGGTGGACGATATGATAGAGATGACTTTTCTGACCAGCTCGCTGGAAGGGTTTGCCCGCTGGTACATGATGTATGGTGAAAATGCCGGGATCGTCAGTCCGGATAGCCTGCGTGACCGTGTGCGCGAACTCACCGAACGTTTAATGCAACGCAATTTTTCTGTAAGCTACTGACATAGGGTTGTCATTGGCAGTTGTTTTTTTGCGAACAGATCAACAAATCATCTGTTAAACAAAAAACAATCTGTTATGAAAAACATCAGTTTTAAAACAAGCCTCACTATTAACGCCCCTGCCGCGCTGGTTTGGAAAGCCCTGACCGATGCTGAAATTGTTAAAAAATATTTTTTTGGCACTCATCAGCAATCCGATTGGCAGGTAGGTAGTGACATTACCTGGACAGGCGAGTGGGAAGGTAAAACTTATCAGGATCATGGTAAGATACTCGAAATTACTCCCGGCAGCTATGTGAAATACAGCTACTGGAGTAGCATGGGAGGCACCGAAGACAAGCCTGAAAATTATCAAAACGTAAGTTATGCTTTAACCGAAAAAGACGGTGTTACCACACTGGAAATTGGGCAGGAAAATATCAAAAGCGAAGCCGCAAAAGAACATTCAGAGCAAAACTGGCAGGGGATTTTTGGTAAGATGAAGGAGATGGTAGAAAGTGGAAAGGTGAAGTGATTTTCAATTGCCATCCTGATAGCGAAGGATCTTGTACGAATGGCTTATCGCCTATATAAGATTCTTCGCTATTGACATAAATACAACATCAACCAACGGGAGAACTTCTCTATTGAGGGAAGCGAAAAAATCCATACACGGATCAGTCGGAGCAGTGTATAGATCTCACTACGGTCGAGACAACAAGCTATTGTTACTTCACCAATTCACTCACCGCTAAATCAACCGCATCAAACTTAAATTGCCCCAGTACTTTATTCATCGCCTCAATGATCTGTGTATTACACAAGTTACCGATACTGCCTTCATGGGTATGATTAACGGTTTTGTCCGGGTTAAATTCGCCTTTTTCAATAGCCAATCCCACTTGTTTGTAAGCATCGCGGAACGGCGTGCCGTCAAGCACCCGGCGGTTAACCTCTTCAACGCTAAACAGGTAAGCATATTTGGGGTCGTCAAGGATATTGGGGTTGACGCTGATGTTTTGTAGCATGAAGGTGGCCATGTGCAGGCAGTTTTTAATCTCGGCAAAGGCCGGGAACAACAGCTCTTTTAGCAGCTGCATTTCGCGATGATAGCCTGATGGCAGATTAGTGGTCATCATGGCTACGTCAGTCGGCAATGCTTGCAGGCGGTTACATTTACCGCGCATAATCTCCCAAACATCCGGGTTCTTTTTATGCGGCATGATGCTGCTGCCGGTGGTTAAAGCGTCCGGATAGCTGACAAAAGCAAAGTTCTGGCTCAGGTATAGCGCCTGGTCCATAGCCATTCTGCTTAAAGTAGCCGCAATAGCCGACAATGCCTGCGCAATGATACGTTCGGTTTTACCGCGGCCCATTTGTGCGTAAACCACGTTGTAGTTCAGGCTTTCAAAGCCCAGTAATTTGGTAGTCATGGTACGGTTAAGCGGAAACGATGAGCCGTAGCCCGCAGCCGATCCTAAAGGATTTTTATTGGTGATCTTATAAGCTGCCAAAACCAGTTCAAGGTCATCTGCTAAACTTTCGGCATAAGCCCCAAACCATAAACCGAATGACGACGGCATAGCTACCTGCAAATGTGTATAGCCCGGCAATAAAACGTCTTTATATTTTTCGCTTAGCGCGATTAGTTGCTTGAAAAGGGGTTGG
>DATCXS010000415.1:0-2305 GCA_036565645.1 Mucilaginibacter sp. | reverse complement strand
GATCTTGTTCAGTACACTATCAAGCGGCAATACCGGCGATTGGGCATTTGCCGCAGTAATCGCAAACAGCACAGTACAAAGCATTAAGATTAATCTTTTTTTCATGATTTATTCTTTCACCTCCAATACTTCCAGCTTTCCATATTTCTTCAATTCGTATTCTTTCACCATCAAAAAGATCAATGGGGTAACCAATAAAATATGCGTGGAAGAAGTTAATACCCCGCCGATCATCGGCAGCACAATGGGCAGCATTACGTCGCTACCCGTTCCGGTCGCCCATAATACCGGCACCAGTCCAAACAGTGCGACACAAACTGTCATTAGCTTTGGCCGCAGGCGCTTGACTGCACCATTCATCACATACAGCCTTAGATCTTCCTTCGTAATTGTTTCTTTTGAATTGCCTTTTAAGGCTACCAACTGCTGCATGGCATCATTGAGATAAATCACCATGACGATACCTGTTTCCACGGCGATACCGAACAAGGCGATAAAACCGACGGCAACTGCAACGGATAAATGCACCCCGAAAAAATACACCATATAAGCGCCGCCGATTAAGGCAAACGGGATGCTGATCAAACTAAAGAAAGCCTCGCGGACGGAATTAAAAGCGAAATACAAGCAGGCAAAAATGATGATCAGTACAATAGGCAGGATCAGTTTTAAGGTATGTTCCGCCCGGATCAGGTTCTCATATTGCCCACTCCATTCTATATAGTAGCCCTTAGGCAGCGTTTTAACCAGGTCATTGAGTTTCTGCTGTGCCTCCTGAACCGTGCCACCCAGGTCACGGTCACGCACGTTAAATAAAACCGTTCCGCGTAACAGTGCGTTTTCCGACTGGATCATGGCCGGGCCGTCGCTGATTTTAATATCTGCCACGGATGATAAAGGAATGGGGCCGTTATTTGGTGTTTGAACTAAAGTGCGTTTGATTTCGTCCAGATTGCTGCGGTAATCTTGTGCCAGGCGTGCATTGACGCTGAACCGCTGCCTGCCTTCTACCGTCGTTGTTAGGTTCATACCGCCCAATGCACTTTCCACCACTTCGTTCACATCATCTACGCTCAGCCCATAACGGCCTATGGCATCTTTGTTGACCTGTATATCCAGGTATTTACCACCGGTGATTGGGTCTACGTACAGATCCTTTATGCCATTGATTCCGGTTAAAGCCTGTTTCATTTGGTTAGCCAGCGTATTAATCGTATCCAGATTCTGTCCATAGATCTTTAAGCCGACATCGGTGCGGATACCGGTAGACAACATATTTATCCGGTTGATGATCGGCTGCGTCCAGCCGTTGACCACCCCGGGAATTTGCAGTTTGGCATTCAGTTCATTGATAATATCTTCTTTTTTGATGCCTTTGCGCCACTGGTCTTTGGGTTTAAGCAGCACAATGGTTTCCGTCATGCTGATGGGTGAGTTATCTGTAGCCGTATTGGCCCGCCCTGCTTTACCCAATACATTTGCTACTTCAGGAACGCTTTTAATGATCTTATCCTGTACCTGTAGCAACTGTTTGGCCTGAGCATTGGATACATCCGGCTGGGTTACCGGCATAAAGAGGATAGTTCCCTCATCCAACGGCGGCATAAACTCGCTGCCTAAGCTTAGTAAAAGGGGTATGCTAATGAGCAGCGCAATTATATTAATGCCCAATGTAGTTTTACGCCAGGTCACACACCAATTAAGTATCGGGCGATAAATCCTTTCCAATCCCCTGTTCAGCGGATTATGGTCATCTGTTCTCAGTTTCCCCTTCAGAAAAAAAGAGATCAGCACCGGGGCCAGTGTTACAGCCAGTATCGCATCTATCCCCAGTATAAATGTTTTTGTCCAGGCTAAAGGCCCGAACAATTTACCTTCCTGCCCCTCCAGTAAAAATACCGGCAGGAACGAAGCGACGATAATGAGTGTCGAAAAGAACACGCCACGCCCAACCTGCTTGCAGGATGCTTCGATGATTTTTATTCTTTCTGCTGTGGTCATGACTGTTCTTTTTCTTGTGCAATGGATAGGTTCCGATGCGAGTTTTCTACCATCACTATCCCGTTATCCACGATCACGCCGATAGCCAGGACGATGCCGGTTAATGACATGATATTTGATGATATACCAAATAAGTTGAGCAAAATAAAGCTGGCAGCAATGGTGACCGGTATTTGAATAATGATACTCAGCGCGCTCTTAAAGCTCAGTAAGAAAAGGATAACGATAATGGACATCGTGATCATTTCCTCAATGAGTGTGCGCTTGACAGACCCAATGGCGCTTTCGATCAATTCGCTCCGGT
>DATCXS010000214.1:0-3728 GCA_036565645.1 Mucilaginibacter sp. | reverse complement strand
CAGCCGCAGCCCGCATCTGCCGGTTAATTTCCAGCACTTCGGCTTTGGTATTGAATCCTGCCAGTATCGCACATACCGAGCCGCCGGTATACAGAATCTCGTTCTCCCTAAACCCTTTTGAAAACGGACTGCCATCCAGGTACAGGTGAGGGATATACTTTTGAGCCTTGGCATCCCACAGATATTTACGCACGTTGGTTTTTAGTTTAGCGGACACTGCTGCCCAGTTACGACTGCTTTTATAATCATTAGGCTTAAAGTGTATAAAATCGCGCAAAGCGATGGCAAACATGGCATTGTCATAAATATCAATGGCCCATTTAGTTTTCTGGTTAATGGCCACGCCCCAGCCCGTCTCGGGTTGCACATCGCCCCAATCAATGGTAGTCGCCCCGGTAACCAGCCCATATTTGGACGACCAGCGGTCAGTCATGATATAATTCAGCGCAGCTTCCAACCGGCCAATCACCGGTTTGCCGCCAATCTGTTCATGAAGTATCGATACGTCACCGGTGACATCAATATACTTCCTGACAGCCTGAACCAGCGATGATTCCTGGTCGGTTTCTACTGTGTTTTTGTGCGCCTCCCAGCCCGGCAGCAAGTCCGAATGGCGGTAGTTATAACCTACATTGGCCTTTTTGGTTTCCACAACACCGTCCACAATATTACCGTCATCGCCCTGTATCTTAAAAAACATCAGCAGCATTTGCTTTACTTCTTCTTTTGGGTGCGCCTGGAGCGAGCCATCAATAAAAGTATTAAAGTCGCGTATCCAAACCTCGTTGTATGATGTCCCTGCCGAAAAGCCCGAAAGCAGTTTTATTGCCTTGTTTTGCACAGTGTCAAAGGCCGGGTTATTTAAAATAGTTTGCGCAAGCGCTTTATGCTGATTGCCTTGAGCAAGGCTATCCAGGCTTAAAAATAAAGTAATTATACAGGTAAATAAGCAGTATTTTTTCATAAATGGTTTATTGTGGATGTTACGAAGATAGTTAACAAAAGTATAATTAACTAAGATTGCCCATGCCTCAAAACAGATCATATTTAATATCTTAGCTGTTAATTGAGTTCACATGTATTTTGTATTATCTAAAATATTGCTGTTTTTACTATTGCCTGTATACTGGATAATTATCCTGGTATTGGCAGGTTTATTCATCAAAAACAGACGCACCAAAAAGAGTTGCTTTATTGCGGCAGGGGTAGTCTTTTATTTGTTTTCGATCCCCATTCTGCTCAATGCGTTTGAGCATGTATGGGATGTACGTCAACAGGTTAATCATAAAAAATATAGCTGCGTGATAGTGCTGGGTGGTTTTTCCGGCGGCGGCGGAGAAGAAGGAGGCCACTTTACGGAAGCCTCTGATCGTTTTATACAGGGCGTTAAATTGATAGAAACAGGCCAGGCCCGGCATATTTTGATCTCTGGCGGCAACGGGATGTTAAAGCCTGGCAAGTTTAGAGAAGCCACCTTTGTCAAAGGCCAGCTTAAAAAGTTTAATATTCCCGACAGCTTGATATTAATTGAAAGCAATTCAAAAAATACCTTTGAAAATGCAAAGTTCACCAAGGCTATTCTTGAAAAATCACATCTTCAGCCGCCATACCTATTGGTAACTTCAGCTTTCCACATGCGCCGCTCATTAATGCTGTTCAGACATGCTGGCTTGCAGGTTGATCCATATCCTTGCAACTTTTTAACTTTTGATACGCATTTGGCGGTAGGTAGTTTTTTTCCTGACGTTAACGTGCTGGCCAAATGGGAGTTTTATATTAAAGAGGTAGTAGGCTATGCCGTTAATTACTTTAAATAAACGGAAAACCCTCTTTAACAGCCTATACAGTAACAAAAAACCCGCTGATGCAAGGCATTAGCGGGTTTTATATTTTATACTAATATAATAATTAGTCGTTAATTTCGCGGATTTTGATGTTTTTCCAGCCGCTTGCTCCAGGGTGTTTCTGTACAGCGATGTGGCCTTTTTGTACTTTCATGAAATCTGCAAAGCCGCGGCTTTTAAATTTGCTTTGAGCCATTGCTTTATCCCACTCAGGACTGCCAATTTTTACATCGACGGTTTTAGTACCATTTAACCAAAAAGTCAGCTGACCTTTATTTTGGATAATTCTTACCTGGTTCCAGCCGCCTGGTTCAACCGGGTGTGAAACAGTTGCATCACCGATCATATCGTACAAGCAACCCGCTAAGTGATTTTGCTTTTTATTGTCATCAGCACCTACATTATCCAATACCTGCATTTCTGCACCGGTTTGATAGGTAGCACCATATTTAGGGGCTTCCTGAACGTCGAAAATGATACCGCTATTACCGCCCGGAGTAATTCTCCATTGCAGTTTCAGCTCATAATTTTCGTATACTCCGTCGGTAACCAGGTCATCGCCGTCATGGTCATGAGTACGGTCATATTGTATCTGGCCGTCTTTAACCGTCCAGTTGGCGGCTGCAAAGTCTTTTTTAAATGAGTGCCAGCCTTTAAGGTCTGTACCGTCAAACAATAACTTCCAGCCGTCTTTTACTTCTTTTGAAGTTAAAGTATTGTCTGCAGCAGGGGCGTCGGTTTTCATAGCTTCATGTTTGGCGCCGCATGATGCAGCAATAGTTGCTACTAAACCTAGTACTATTATTTTTTTCATATTTAATTTAAAAAATGGTTAGGGTAAAGCTACAATAATTTTTATTGGTGCTACAGTTTTTGAAAAAATATCAGGTAAATAATGAGTTACAATTAAATAAATGCTGCCTAAACATACATTAAAGCATTTTTAGCGAAGTTTAACAACCCCGTCATGGAACTAGCCGGTAGGGGAGGCTTTGGCTGCTTATATTTAGGCCCTCCCTTTTCCGGGGAGGACCCGATAGCTATTGATTATAACCCCACATAGGCGGTACATCACCCGATTTGGTGCCCCAGCTTTTGTTGGGCTTTGCACCCATTACAAAATCAAGTTTGCCACCATTCATAATATCCTGTTGGGTAATATATGCTTTATGATAAGCCTTGCCGTTAAGCTTTACCGACTGGATATAACAATTAGCAGGCGAGCTGTTTTTCACCGTTACATTAAATGTTTTGCCGTTGCTTAGCTGCATAACAGCATTTTTTAATATAGGTGAGCCAATAGCATAAATGCCATTTGCCGGATTTACCGGATAAAAGCCCATCGAGCTAAAAATGTACCACGACGACATTTGTCCGCAATCTTCATTGCCCTGATAGCCTGATGAAGAATTGTTATACAACTCGTTTAAAATTTTAGCTACATAAAACTGGGTTTTCCATGGCTGCCCTGCATAATCATACAAATAAGCAATATGATGGCTTGGCTCATTACCGTGCGCGTACTGGCCTATAAAGCCCGAAGCATTACCGTTTACATCGCCCGGTTTATTCGCCAGGGTAAAAAAGGTATCCAGCTTTGCTGTAAATGATTTGTCGCCACCCATTAGCTTGATCAGATCAGGTACATTTTGAGGCACATACCATGAATATTGCCAGGCATTGGCCTCCGTATAAGGGCTGCCGCCATTGCCGCCGTAATCTAACGGATTAAACGGCGTTACCCATTTGCCATCCTTATTTCTGGCCTGAAAGAAACCGGTTGCAGGATTATATAAATTTTTATAAAAGCCGGATCTTTTCATAAAGTGCTCATAATCGGCTGTTTTACCCAGCTTTTTGGCTAATTGCGCCACGCACCAGTCA
>DATCXS010000171.1:0-5736 GCA_036565645.1 Mucilaginibacter sp. | reverse complement strand
ACGTGACGGCCTTTAGGACCTAAGGTTACTTTAACCGCGTTAGCTAAAGTATCAACGCCTCTTTTCAGGGCGTCTCTTGCTTCAACATTATATTTTACTTGCTTTGACATGCTTTTGATTAATTTTTGATTTAATGACTTATTGAATTGTTGATTTGAGCTACAGGAGACATTCGCTACTTCACTCAATCACTCTCCCGATGGCTATCGGGACATTAATTACAGTACTATATAAATATCAGATTCTCTCATTATCAGGTAGTCTTTCCCCTCAATGGTTACTTCCTGACCGGCAAACTTTCCGTAAAGAACTTTGTCGCCGCTTTTTACAGTTAACGGAATCAGATTACCTGTAGAGTCGGCATATCTGCCGGGGCCTACAGCTACAATTGTACCATGTTGTGGTTTTTCCTGAGCAGTTTCCGGGATATAAATACCAGAAGCAGTTTTAGTCTCGGCCGGTGCAGCTTCCACTACTACCCTGTCTCCGATAGGTTTAATGTTTAATGACATAACTAATATATTTTTTGGGTTATTTGATAAGTATATACTTGCTTGCTCTAACAACATCAATTATGCCAATTGTACAATTGACACTTTGATACTGTTGTATTGTCAGATTTAAGTAATCCGGCCTTTTTTTTGGCGGTTTAAATTAACGGGGCAATGTCATGATGACAGTGCGGATGTACACAAGAAAGGCTTTGAAGTTTCGCTTCAAAGCCTTTCTATATTTCTTTTTTACAACTTACTTCTTAGCCGGTAATTGCAGCGGCTGCTGGTTGGCCGGTGCTGTCGGTGTAGCAATAGGAGCTTTTAAAGATTTATCGATCTGATCTTTATATTGCGACGTAGCCGATGATGTACCGTCTTTGGCTATCACATTAATTGCTAACGATAGCACCATTAAACCAATGCCTAAAGCCCAGGTACCTTTTTCTAAGAAGTCGCCGGTTTTTTTCACACCCATTAATTGAGACGAGCTGGAAAAATTTGATGTCAAGCCACCACCTTTTGGGTTTTGGATAAGTACGATAAGCCCTAAAAGCACACACACTATCACAACAATAATTGATAATATTAAATACATTTCTTTATGTTAATTTATTTTATTTTCTAACTGCTCAATTTGGCTTGCAAAGTAAAGGCTTTTTTCCGGATATTTCAACATCAATTTTTTATACGTGATGATGGCTTTATGATAAAGCATTTGTTCGGTATAAATACGTGCTAATGTTTCCGTTACCAATTCTTCTTTATCTTCCGAGCTGCGCTTGGCTTTATTTTCATTATTCAGCTTCATATCGGTTGGATGTTTGATATGCGGCTCCTCCTGTATAAAGCGCTCTATGATCTTATCTTCTTTACGTGCCGGCGGCTGGTTTCCAGGCATTTTATGCGGATCGTTATAAAGGCCGGTTAACGAGGTATTGCTCACTATATTTTGATAATACTGCTGTTGCAACTCGTCAAGCACAGGTCTTTCATCTGCAGATTGTCTTGTCGGCCCGCTTTGATGCACCTGGTTACTTACATAAGGCTGATAGATGTAGGCATGTTCCTTACGGGTTTTGTCCAGCCACCACATAAAACTATATGGCATCTTCTCATCATTGTACTTTGACACATCATCCTTAGTATTGGCTTTGTTAGCGTTGGATTGGGCCAAAACGGGTACCGGCTGGTTTACAACCTGTGGTTGGGCTTGTTCAGCGGCAAAAACAGGTTGCGATGTCTGTTCGGTATTATCATCGTCTGCAATTTCAGGTTCAAAAACAAAATAGTTGTCGCTGTTGCCTGCAGACCCCTGCGCCGACTTATTTAAAATGGCCAGCTGCTCCAGCCCAATATCTTCAATGCTTACAATTTCATCATAAACCTCGTCTTCTATCGGCTGATGGAAATATCTGACCTCATCCTCCTCATAAGACGATACCTGTTCGGCAGGGGTTATTTCGGTTTTGGCCATGTACTCTTCGTACTCCCTGGCCACATCTTCTGACGATGTAACCGGCGTTGTATGTGCAGCCTGCCCGGCAGGTGTTTGCTCAAATTGATCGGCCGGCGCATTTACGGCGGGTACAGATTCCTCTACGCCGGTATACGCAGGTATATTTTCGTGCCATGACTCAACCAAATCAGGCTGAGTATTAGTTTCCTGAATTGGCGCGGTATAATCATGCTTTACTTCAGGCGCCTCATCGGTGCTTTCTGTAATAGTATCATCATCTATAACCTGCAAATATTCAGCTTCGGGTTCGGGTATAGGCGGCACAAATGGCTCGGCTTGCGGAATGTTATAATGAATGTCCGAAGGCGCTGCAGTCAGGTCGTCGATGAAAATAATTTGCTCATCAGATACCACCGGAAAGCTACCGGCAGCCGTTGCCAGTTTATGCAGTAAAATGGGGTTAAAATAGGCGGCAGCGTGTTTTACATGGGCTTTATCGCCATTAGGCATCAGCAATGCGCGCAGCATACCGCTTTGCGGAAAATCTGAAACTAACGATTGTAAGCTAAAGATATACGAGTGATTCGGATCAGCCGGATTGGCTAAAAGTTTCCATAAAAATTCGTATTCTGCGTTATCTACTTGTCCGTTCACGGGTTGAAGCTATAAAATACTTACCAATTATTAAAGGCCTTGTTAAAAATATCGTCTATTAGTTGTTTGGTAACATCCTTGATCAGTTGCTGTTCTTGCGAAGCAAGATCGCCCCTAAAGTTGACATTTTTAGTAAATGTTTGATCAAAATTCAGCTTTTTATCAGCATCGTACACAAACTTAACATGCACGGTGATGGTAAGTACCGAAGCATCAGCAATAGGCGGCGCATTGGGGTCAGATGCCTGAACAGATACCGGCGCATAAGAGTATCCAACAATGGCGCCGCTCATATAAGCATCCGCCTCGCCATTAACAATGCTTAGTTTCGTAGTAGTGCGGATACGGGTTTTCAAATCCTCAGTGAAATTTTGGCTAAGGTTGGCTACCACTATGGGCGCATTATTCTCAAAAAAGCTCACGTTAATTTTGTTCATAGCCGGTGGCACTGCCGAACCCGACAAGGTATAACAGCCCGGCGAAACAAACACCACTACGGCCAGCATCAATCCTAAACAGATACTTAACGATCTTTTCATCAACGCTATAAATTTAACTCTTTTATTTTTCTGTATAACGTACGCTCTGAAATACCCAGCTCATTTGCGGCCAGTTTACGTTTGCCTTTGTGTTTTTTAAGTGCCTTACGTATTAAATCAGATTCTTTTTCAATCAGCGATAATGATTCCTCTACCTCTTCGGCATCGTGAGTAATATTAAAACCGTCGTTGTTATTAACGGGTTGTTTTATGGTAAATTGTTGATCAGGATTGCCCGGCATCTCAATATCGCGATACAGTTGATTTATAGCCTGCGATTGATTGGCAAAGCTTGGTGTAACACCGCCATGCTCAATAATATCGGCCACCAGTTTTTTCAACTCCACCATGTCGCGCTTCATATCAAACAAAACTTTATACAGAATATCGCGCTCGCTGAAATCTTCTTTATGCTGATGATCCAGGCGCATTGGCAGGTTTTTGCCGTTGGCTTCCTGCGGGATATAAGTAAGCAGGGTTTGCGACGTAATGGTATGATCGCGCTCTAAAACCGCCAACTGCTCGGCCATGTTTTTTAATTGGCGAACGTTACCCGGCCAGGAGTAGTTGATCAGTACCTGTTGTGCCTCTTCATCAAGCTGAATAGGCGGCGTACGGTATTTATCGGTAAAGTCTGACGTAAATTTTCTGAATAGCAGGTAGATATCTTCCTTACGGTCGCGCAACGGCGGTATGCGCAGCGGAACGGTATTTAAACGGTAATATAAATCTTCGCGGAACTTGCCGTTTTTTACCGCCTCGTACACATCAACATTAGTTGCTGCGATAACACGCACGTTTGTTTTTTCGACCTTCGACGAACCTACTTTAATATACTGGCCCGACTCTAACACGCGCAGCAGACGCGCCTGGGTGCCCAGCGGCATTTCAGCAATTTCATCTAAAAAGATGGTACCGCCATTTACGGTTTCAAAATAGCCTTTACGCTCGCCGACAGCACCGGTATAAGCCCCTTTTTCGTGACCAAATAGTTCTGAGTCGATAGTACCTTCAGGTATGGCCCCACAGTTAACCGCAATAAAAGGCCCATGCTTACGCGGACTCATCTGGTGAATAATGTGCGAGAAAACCTCTTTACCACTACCGCTCTCGCCTGTTATCAAAACAGAGATGTCGGTAGGTGCTACCTGGTTTGCAATATTTATAGCCCGGTTCAACAACGGCGAATTGCCGATGATACCAAAGCGTTGTTTTATTTCCTGTATCTCCATGTTGTTTTTAGAGTCAAGAATCAAGAGACAAGATTCAAGACGCTGCTTTATGGTTATTATTTACATGATCTCTAAATGTGAAGATCATTTTTTGTAATTCTACAACAAGTGCTAAGCACTCGCTCAATTTATTATTATTGCCATACTGCCTACGCTCGCAAATCAACAGCTGAGTTTCTAACTCAAAAGATGAGGTCAACGCAGTTGACAAAAACTCCGCAAAATGAATATTTGTCCGCTTTCCTGAACCTTCAGCAATATTTGAAGGTACCGAACAAGAACATCTATTCATTTGGCTTATCAAACCATACCTTTCGTTTTCTGGCAGGTCTTTAACATAATCAAAAACCAAATCAGTTAAATCCATTGATTTTTGCCATATCTTCAAATTCTTAAAATTATGGCCCATCTGTTATCTTAACTCTTGATTCTTGGTTCTTGATTCTTGCTTCTTTACTCTACGATAGTTCCCATCAATGTCGCCGTCGTACATCTTTCGGCCATTACATACGCATACTGCCCGGGTTTGTATCTTTCATCTACCGGAAACACCATCATCGCATTTTGGTCGGTGCGGCCGCAGTAGTCGTTTTTTGATTTTTTTGAGAAACCTTCAATTAATACCTTCTGCACTTTACCAATTTGTTGCTGCAAACGTGCATGAGATGTTTTTTGCTGTAGGGCGACGATCTCTTTCAGTCGTGCGGCCTTCACTTCTTCCGGGATATCATCTTCGTAACGTTTTGCAGCCAGCGTGCCGGGGCGCTCAGAGTACATAAACATGTAGGCAAAGTCATATTGCACATATTCTATCATGCTTACGGTTTCTTTATGTTCCTCTTCGGTCTCGGTGCAAAAACCGGTGATAACGTCAGTTGATATAGCGCAATCAGGCATAATACGGCGGATCGCATCCACCCGGTTAATGTACCACTCGCGGTCGTAAGTGCGGTTCATCAGTTCCAGTATACGGCTATTGCCCGATTGTACCGGCAAGTGGATGTACTTGCAGATGTTTTCGTATTTAGCCATGGTATACAATACCTCGTCAGTAATGTCTTTGGGGTGCGACGTTGAAAAGCGCACGCGCAGATCCGGATGGATCAGGGCTACCATTTCCAAGAGATTGGCAAAGTTGACCACAGCCCCCTCTAACCCGATAGCTATCGGGTCTCCCCCGGCAGGGGAGACTTTTTGATCAGCTTCTTCAAGGCCCTCCCTACCGGGGAGGCTTGGGAGGGGCTGGTCGGCTCCCCATTTATAACTATCTACATTCTGCCCCAACAAAGTAACCTCGCGGTAACCACTGTCAAACAGATCCCGGCATTCTTGTACGATGGAATATGGATCGCGGCTGCGCT
>DATCXS010000019.1:0-5151 GCA_036565645.1 Mucilaginibacter sp. | reverse complement strand
TGATGCTTATAGCTGCGCTGATAACTTCAGCTACCGCATTTGCGCAATCCAAACTGATAAAAAACCTTGCCGCCGGCAAACATCAAACCCTGGTGACTTATGGTACCAGCCTTACCGCTGCCATTGGTGGGCATGCATGGGTAGATTCTGTAACGCATGCCTTGAATAACAAATACAATAATCAACTCACTACTATTAACTCGGCTAAAAGCGCCATGTGGTCAACCTGGGGTGTGCAGAACCTGGAAGACAGCGTAATTAAAAAAAATCCGGATGCGGTGTTGATCGAGTTTAGCATGAATGATGCTTTTTTGAACTACAAAACCAGCGTAGAGTTGGCAAAGTTGAATCTGAATTACATGATCGATCGCATCAAACTCTATAATCCCGGGTGCGAAGTGATTCTTCAAACTATGGATATAGCGCTCGACGTTCATGGTCAACAGCGCCCCGACTTGCTCAAATATTACCAGATGTATCGTGATGTGGCCAAAGCCCGCGGTTTATTACTGATCGATCATTATCCGCATTGGAAGGCGCTATTGGATAAAGGTCGCGACGCTTACATTAAAGCCGTGCCTGATGGTTTGCACCCGGGCGTTAAAGCTTCTAAAAATATTATTGCCCCTTACATTATTGCAAGGCTGGAAGGGACGAGCAAATAAAACCTGCAGCGAAACGGTACGAGTGAATAACAAGTTCCTTTTGACGAGGGTATAAGAAAAAAGCCTCTGCAATTCGCAGAGGCTTCTTTATCTATAATGATTTTTGAGTCAATTAGTTTTTTACACGCTCAACGTAACTGCCGCTGGTAGTATCAACCTTAACTTTATCGCCAATGTTGATGAACAGCGGAACGTTAATTTCGGCGCCGGTTTCAACTGTGGCTTTTTTCAGGGCACCGCTTGAGGTATCGCCTTTAACGGCCGGCTCGGTGTAGGTTATCTCTAATTCTGCCGATTGCGGTACTGAACCCATAATAGGCTCTTCGCTTTCAAAAGCAACAATAAGGTTCATACCTTCTTTCAGGAATTTTACTGCCGGGCCAAATAATGATTTTGGGACATTATACTGATCGTATGTGGTGTTATCCATGATCACCAGTTGGTCGCCATCCTCATACAAGTATTGGTAATCGCTGGTTTCAACGCGGGCAATGTCCACCTCCTCATCAGTACGGAAACGATATTCGACCAATTTGCCGGTTTTAACATTACGCATACGTGCCTGATAAAATGCACGCAGGTTACCCGGTGTACGGTGTATAAACTCTTCTACCTGAACAAGTTCGCCGTTAAAGCGAAGGATATTTCCATTTTTTACGTCTGATGCTTTTGCCATAACTTTTTAATGAGGCGCAAACTTAGCCACTTATAGGCAAAGTTGCAAATAGAGCTTTTAGCTAAAGCATAAAGCCGAAAGCGTTATTCTGCCTTCGGCTTTAAATCCCGGTGGATTTTATTAGTAAAAGTTTTTCGCCGGGGACTCACCCGGTCTATGCTTCGCTGGACCACCCTATCTTCGCCTTTGGCGGAAAGAGGGTAATAGAATGGCAGATAAAAAATATCAAATGATAAGATTTCGATTGTTTGATATCCCGCCTTACGTATTCAAATATTAAAAAGCACTTAAAGCGTTGCCATATCAATCACAAAACGGTAACGCACGTCGCCTTTCAGCATGCGCTCGTAAGCATTATGTATGTCTTTGATGTCAATCATTTCGATGTCGGACACAATATTATGTTCGGCACAGAAATCCAGCATTTCCTGAGTTTCGGCAATACCGCCAATTGATGAACCTGCCAAACTTTTACGGCCCCCAATTATGCTAAACGCAGCGATGCTGGCCGGATCGGCGGGTACGCCTACGCAAATCATGGTACCGTCGGTCTTCAGTAAGTTAAGATATGCATTAAAATCATGCGGAGCAGAAACGGTATCCAAAATAAAATCAAAAGTACCTTGCGCAGCTGCCAACTGGTCGGGGTCTGTAGTTACTACAAAGTGGTGGGCACCCAGTTTCCCGGCATCGGCCTTTTTACTTGGCGACGTGCTCAATACCGTAACATCGGCACCAAAAGCAACGCCAAATTTAACGGCCATGTGGCCCAGTCCGCCCAACCCTAAAACGGCCAGTTTGTGGCCCTTGCCAACTTTCCAGTGCCTTAACGGCGAGTAAGTAGTAATACCCGCACATAACAAAGGTGCGGTAGCAGCCAGATCAAGTTTGTCAGAAATATGCAGCGTAAAATCTTCATGCACCACAATGCTGTTTGAGTAGCCGCCGTAGGTAGGTGTCTTTTTATCCTGCTCGACACCGTTATAGGTAAAGGAGCCGCCGTTTAAGCAATATTGCTCCAGGTCATGTTTACAGTTTTCGCAAACGCGGCACGAATCAACCAGGCAGCCGGTGCCAGCCAGGTCGCCTACTTTAAATTTGGTTACATGGTCGCCCACTTTTACCACGCGGCCAACAATCTCGTGGCCGGGCACCATGGGGAATATGCCTTCAAACCAGTCATTTTTTATCTGGTGAAGGTCTGAGTGGCAAACGCCGCAATATAAGATATCAAATTGAACATCGTGAGGACCTACTTCGCGTCTTTCAAAGTCCCACGGGGCAAGGTTGGTTGTCGGCGATTGTGCCGCATATCCTTTTACTGGTATCATAGGTAGTGTGGTTGTATGTGTGATGCAAAGGTAGAGTATTGCCGGGTGTTAAGTCAAAAGGCAATTGTCCGCTTATTGCAATAATTTGGTTAGAGATAAGGGCATCACAGGCAACTAAACCCGTACTCTGCCCGTAATCCCTCTGCCGGGATTAAGCTATAAATTGGCCCGGGCATGCTACATGAGTCGACTGCTATCTGCTATTAATTTTCAAAAATGGAAGGGCTATGCCGATTGGAAACTGCTGCTGTTTTTGCTGCTGTTTTTAAACGTCAAGATAGCCGTTAAGATACCGGCGATAGCGTTGATCTACCTATTGCAGTTTGATTTCAGATTTGGCTTTAAATGGAAAGATTCGAGGCTGCCGCTTTTTTATTCGCTCATCATTGCTGTCGCGATAATTGGTTTCGTTATTAATGGACATTACACCAATTTAAATTATAACCTGGTTTTTGTGACGGGAATTTTGTTTTGGGTGATATGCATACTGGCTATTCATCAAATAAAACTGGCGGTTGAGCGGAATGATACTACAGTACTCCATCAAACTATCCTGCTGTTCTTTATCATCAACACTATCGCCTCGCTGATAAATATCGGGCTGATCGTGCTGGAAACCCATGCGCTTAACCCATACACCTATCAGGGGCAGTATCAAAAATATTTTATCAGTACCGGCGATTTTATTAAGGGAATAACTTTCGATACGTCTACCACCAATGCTATACTCAATGCTTTTGGCGTAATGTATTTCATCACCAAAAAAAACATGGGGATGACATTGGTTTGTATGGCCATACTGCTGCTTACCGCCAGCAACTTTACTAATGTATTTACGCTTGCAGTGCTGGCCTTTCTGTTTGTATTTAACAGCACGCGCAATCAAAAAAGCATCATTATTATTTGTGCAGCCCTCCTGGTGTTGTTTATGGTCAAAATATCGCCACAGAATAATAATTATGTGGCGAATACTATTAAATCGGCCTTTTACAAAAAGCAGATCATTTCGCCGTGGCCGCAATTCAATCATACGCCAATTACTTTAAAGCCCGACAGCATCTTAACATTTGAGGAAAAGCGCATCAAACACGCGACACTTTACCTGGATAGCCTGGCTGCACTGCCTGTTAACCAGATACATCGCAAGCCGTTACCCATGAAGGTGTTGACGACAGGTGCAGGCCGCATCCAAAAACCGGAACCTGATTTGAATGCGCCCCAATATCAGTGGCTTAAAACCACCCCGCCAGAACAAACGCAACTGGTTGATTTTGCGCACGAGCATCAGGCAGACTTGCCGCTAACGGATATGCCTAAACCGCCGACCACCCCCGGCAAGGTGATCGGCCTGCAGCAAACCTTTAATTTTTTGAAAGCGCATCCGGCTAAAATAATAGCCGGCGAAGGCGTAGGTAATTTTTCGTCTAAACTGGCTTTCAGAGCTACAGGGCTGAAGTTCACCGGCGGATATCCGAAGAAATATATCTATATAAATCCTGATTTTTTACGGAATCATCTGGATGTTTATTTAAGCTTTTTTACCCGCTCGGCAGCAACGCACTCATTGACCAATAGTCCGTTTTCGGTGTACGACCAGTTGTTGTCCGAATATGGTTTGTTGGGTTTGTTGATGCTGTTGATTTTTTACGTGGGATTTTTCGCCAAAGACTACCGCCTGCTTACCTATGGCATACCGTTGCTGCTGTTCGTATTATTTGTTTTTTTGATCGATTACTGGTTCGAGCAGTTGTCGGTAGTCGTGTTTTTTGAATTGCTGATGTTTTTGAATATCAAGGAAAGTAAAATTTTTATCGCTCAAAATCTGCATAAATAAATGACTGTCACACCTGCTATAACCGTTTTAATGCCCGCCTATAACGCCGCACGTTATATTGGCGAAGCCATAACCTCTGTTTTGCAGCAAACGTTTACAGATTTTGAACTGCTGATTGTCAATGATGGCTCGACCGATGATACGCTCAAAATCATCAACAGCTTTAACGATGAGCGCATAGTAATAGTAAGCCAGCCCAACCGCGGCGTAGCCGACGCCTTGAACACCGGGCTAAAACATGCACGCGCACCCTACATTGCCCGTTTTGATGCGGATGATATTTGCTATCCGTATCGACTGGAAAAACAGATCCGTTTTTTGCAGGATAACCCCGAGTACATTCTTGTCGGCAGTGAAGCCAAGTATATTTTAGAGAACGGCGATTTCCTATTCGATTTCCATTGTATTGCTTACTCGCACGAGCAGGTCATGGACAAGCTGTATTTTTACTGCCCGTTTGTGCACCCAACAGTAATGTATAGGAAAGATGCTGTTATAGAGGCCGGAGGTTACCCTACCCACGCCCACAATTTTGAGGATTATTTATTGTGGACGACTTTGGCGGGGGGTGGTCGCTTATGTAATTTGACCGAGCCGCTTATTAAATACCGGCTTAACTCCACCTCGGTTACTATTGATGAAAAA
>DATCXS010000291.1:0-2901 GCA_036565645.1 Mucilaginibacter sp. | reverse complement strand
CTGATGCTTTGCTGCGTTTAACGTCTGATAAAGACAGCTTAGCACAAATGGGCGAACAATCAAAAAAGATAATCCAACCGTGGAATTTCACAGCAGTAGCCGAAGCTATTGAGGAAATATTAATTCAGAGTTAGCGCAGATGAACGGTAATTTTAAATTCGAAAAATTTATTTTACTTTATCTGCCGTGGATACTTTCGCTGGTTTTTAAAGAGCAACCTATACTTTCTTATTTCATTGCCTGGCTGGGTTCTTTTTTTATTTTCTTTATATCCTTGAAGGGGCAAATTGTCCCCCTGCCTGACGATCGTAGCTTTGCCGACCAAATAATGCGCCCCATTGTTCTTGTTCAGATCATTTTTGCGGGGTACATGTGCTGTACGTCAATTTTTTACTTTATGTCGCTTTTAGGCTATGATAATTTCACTGCCCCTGTCTTTTATCTCCCTGACCCATATAAGCTACGGTTAGCTGCGCAATGCCAGCAATATTATTGTTTAGGGCACGCTGCAATGGTATCTGGTATTTTATTTTTTATGCGGTATCCAAAGGTGCCAAAATACCAGATACAACCGGGTAAGATGGCTCAAATGCTATATTATGCAGCAATTTTTTCATTCCCGTTAGCCATTTTGTTTTTAAAAGTTCCGGGTTTGTCCCAGTTTGCCCATCAATTCAAAGCATTAAGCTTTATGGCGTCGGCATTGGGGCTTGCGTTTGCTATTCCGCAAAAGAAACTTGTAAACATAGCAGTATGTTCTATGTTTTATGCACTCAACTTTTATGCGGCTATGGTTTCAGGTTTTAAGGAGCCTATTATATTGAGTGTAATGGTGCTGGGCATTTTTTTGTATCCTATTTATAAAAAGCTTGTGCTGATGATTTTTATTCCTGCATTGGTGATGCTTTTTATAGTGTTGCCTACTTATGTAAATGTAATACGGCAAACCAGTTGGTCTGGTGATGCAGAGGCAGATGTAGCTACCTCAGAAGCCCTGGATGCCGCAATTAATCAGGGAGCCACTGCTAATGAAACCACCTGGACATTTCTGGTTGGTCGTTTTAGTGAGATTGATATGTTTACCAATTTTGTTGAGAGTACGCCTGAAAAAATAGATTATTATCATTTTCAATTTATTAAACAGGCGCTCATAGTTGTGGTGCCGCGAATTTTTTGGCCATCAAAACCGGTAACAGAGCAGCTGGTCATGCAAAGGGTATATGACGCCGGTGTTATAAACCCCTACTCAAGAGCTTCGGCAAAGCCTGCATTTGTAGTTGATGCTTATTTATCGTGGGGTGGGTGGGGCGTGTTTATATTTCTTTTTATTTATGGTGCGGCTGCACAATGCATATCTCAAAAAGCTGAGTCGTTATTTGGGGGTTATGTTTTAGGTACAGCACTTATATTCTCTGGTTTATTCCAAATATTTTGGCGTGGCCAAAGCTTTGAGTTTTTATTAAATAATATTTTCTGGAGCTATATAAGTATGCTTGTTATTGCTGCGGCTTTACGGCGCCTGCATATATTAGAACCGGCGTAACTTAAACGCCGCTGTTTACCGCAAAGCCGCCATCAACATTAATCACTGTTCCGGTTACAAATTTTGATGCATCGCTTAGTAACCACAACAGGGCTCCTATAAGTTCATCGGCTTCGCCAAAGCGTTTAAATGGAGTTTGCTTTAATACCAGGTTACCCCGATCAGTATAGCTTCCGTTTGGTTGGGTTAGCAATGCCCGGTTTTGTTCGGTAAGAAAGAAGCCCGGGGCAATGGCGTTCATGCGCAATTTATCGCCATACCGGTTGGCCATTTCTACCGCAAACCATTTAGTATAAGCATCGATAGCGGTTTTAGCCAATGTATATCCCAATACTTTAGTAATTACCCTTTGCGATGCCATACTTGATATATTTACGATACTGCCTTTGCCAGCCTTACCCATTACCTCGCCAAAAACCTGAGTGGGTATAAGCGTGCCCCACAAATTAAGTTCCATCACCTGGCGCAAACCATCCATATTCAGTTTGAAAACATCGGCATCTGGCTGTACAATTCCCCCGGGCATGTTGCCGCCTGCGGCATTAACCAGTCCGTCAATTTGCCCAAATTCGGATAGCACTTTATCGCGAACAGCCAGCAACTCATCTTCTTTCATTACGTCAGCTATCAAAGGCAGAGCCTTACCACCGGCTGCAATTACTGCGGCTGCGCGTTGTTGAGCTACCTTTTCGTTACGGCCCAATATGCCAACTATACCATCTGCCGAGGCTATACCCCTTACAAAGGCCTCGCCCAAAATACCGGTACCCCCGCTAACGATAATTACTTTATCTTTTAATGAAAAATTATCCATTTCTTAAATATTTAGATTTTTCCTTGCCTTAATGAAGATCCCCGGACGATGAGGCGGGGTCTGATTGATATGGTTTTTGGAATTGTTTTTATGTTTTTATCTCCCAACATCTGCAACATTATTTGCGCAGCGCTTGCGCCTATTTCTTGCGGAAATTGTTCGACAGATGTTAATGTTGGTGTGGTCAGATCTCCATAAATATCGTTACCATACCCAACTACGCCCATTTGCTGCGGCAATTGGATGTTGCGCTCCTTCAGTGCTTGCAGCACACCAAGCGCCAAAGTGTCGCTGGCACAAAAAATGGCGTCGGGAGGATGCTTGCTGTCTAACCATAAGTTTGTAGCCTGATAAGCGTCTTTCTGACTATTGATGTTTTGAATTACCCAATCGGGTTGTAAATCCAAATTATTTACGGTCAGGGCCTGTCTGTAACCCTGGTAGCGGTTTTGGTAAACATAGATCTGCTCTGGTCCGTTTAGCAAGGCAATTTTGCTGTATCCCTGTTCAATTAGGTGTTCTACAGCTTCAGCGGCACCCTTGG
>DATCXS010000004.1:0-4514 GCA_036565645.1 Mucilaginibacter sp. | reverse complement strand
CTGATGGATCAGGCTATTGCTACCGCTATGAAAGGTAAAAACATCGATAATAAAATAGATTAAATTTATCCTTAATATAATATTCCCCCGAAACGGTAGTATGCACATGCATTCTACCGTTTTTTCATACCGGTACATTTTGTGCACCGACTTTATTTTTGGTACGATTATGGCGGCTTGATGCTTAACTATTTTACAGATAGTTAACTATATTTTAAAACGCTTATATCTAAAAAAATGAAACGCTTATTATTCTTGCTAATGCTTAGCATTGTAAGCATCAATATCGCTTACGCACAAGACATCAAAAAAATAACCGACTCTAAAAAATTTCGGTTTACTGCTAAAGCGGCCACATTACCTCCGGATGCCGACCAAATTGGTGCGTCAGTTAGTTCTGACCGTACCGAGAATAATCATAAGACACTAACCGGGGCTTATTACGTATCGCTAACGCCCGATTCTGTGGTATCATACCTGCCCTATTTTGATAAAACCAACACTGAAGGGGTAGATGTAAATAGCGCCACATCGGTAGTAGCAGATGGCAGCAAATCGGTAGCTACTACGTATGATTATCGGGTAAAAGAAAAGAAAAACGGTAAAGTAACTGTAACCATCAAACCCAAAGGCGGCAAGGTTACTAAATATGTTTTTGATTTAGAACCCGGCGGGGCCGCCAAACTTGATGCCACCATTGACGACTATAAGATCATCAAATACGATGGCTCTTTTACTAACTAAAAGAAACAAAAAAGCTCCCTCAAATTGAAGGAGCCGACACATCCTTTAGTTATACTCTTCTTCGTTGGCGTTGGGAAAGAATTACGCTCTGTCATCCTGAGTAATACACCCGCGGCCCCCTGAAGCAAAAATGACAATGATTTTTTATTTCGCTGTCATCTTGAACGTAGTGAAAGATCTTATACATGCGACACGCATTGTGGTTTGATTGTTTTTGAAAAAGCTAAGTATCGCACCTAATGGCGCAAAGGCTTTGTTTTTATAATCCTACCAGCCTTTTGTCCCTAAGGAGCAGATTTTTAAACGACAAAGATGTGTATACGCAACAGCTCAAATTGAAGGAGCTTTTACAATCGTCTTAATTTATCTACAATAAGTTTACAGTTAAGACTTTAAAGCCTCCTGCTCTTTTAAAGCATTAACGTTGTTTTTGTTGCTGAAGGCATCTGTTTGTGACGCAAAATCGTCCAACAGGCTGGCAATGGTATCAAGGTTGTCAGATACGCGCTGGTGCATATCCGGCAATTCTTTTTCCAGGCGTTTATCACTCAGGTCAATATTATCGACCTCAATTTTTGTCAATTTTGCAATGACTGCCTGCTGGCTATTTTTTAGATCTTCCAGTTCATGGACAATCTTCTCCATCAATCCAAACTTTTTTAAAGTATCCATAGGTTAAGTTTTAAATAATTGTATTAATATAATATCAACCAAAAATCGTTCCGATTTGGATTTATCATTTATAACTAATAATTTAGTTTTTAAAACTAACATATTAGTTATATGAAACGCCTATCTTTAATAATCGTTATCCTGATCTTAGCTGGTACATCAGCAAAAGCTCAGCAAACCCGCAAAACCGACGATGGATTATTGCTTCAATACTACCAAAATCAGCAGTTTAAAGAAGCATTAAGCTATTTAAAGACAGTGTATACCGAGCCGGTTACCGATACAAAAGAACTATCAAATATGGCCTATACCGCATCAATGGCAGGCAAACTTGCCGATGCCGAAACCTATTACCAACGCGTTTATGACGCCGACACTACCAGCCTGACGGCATTGTACAATATTGCAGGCATTAATATGCGCAGAGGCAACGCAACCAGGGCCGCTTTTTATTATGAGAAATATATTTTAAAAGACAGCACTAATTTTCAGGCATATAAGCAGCTGGCATACATCAGCACCGGGAAATTTGATGTAGTTGGTCAATTAAATTACCTGCAAAAGGCCAACGCCATTGACCCAACTGAGTTTGATGTAGCATCAGACCTGGGCGACTTGTATATAAAATTAGATTCATTACCACCTGCCGAAAAGGTATTTAACCAGGCTTTAGCGGCCGACTCTGAAAACGTATATTTATTACAAGGTTTGCTCAAATTATACTCGGCACAAAAAAAGTGGGAAAAAACAGTTAAAAGCGGCCAGCAGCTTTTGCAGCTGGGCGATATGGCTATTACCACCATTTCCAAGTTGGGGATAGCCTATTATCGGCTAAAGAATTACGAATGCGGATTAGAAACCTTGCTCACACTGACTGAAGATCAGCAAACCGAGACTACCTATTATTATATCGGTGTCTGCTATAAAGAATTAAAGGATCAAAAGAATGCTGTCTTATATTTCAATAAGGCCGCAGTAGCCAGCATATCGCCTGCAACCGCTACTTATTATAACGAAATGGCCGACAGCTATGAAAGCCTTAAGCAATTAAAAACCGCGTTGTCCACTTATAAAAAAGCACTGCTTTATAACGATGACCCGCTCACCTATTACTATCTGGGAGCTTTGTATGACAGTAAATTTAAGGATAAACGCAACGCTTTAAAGTATTACAAAAAATACATAAACGGCAAACCGGAAAAATGGCAACAGGGCTATGTAAATTACAGCAGGCGGCGCATTGCCGAGTTGAGCCGGAAATAATCGACCGGTCAAGGATGCTCAACGTTATAAAATCACCGGTTCATCAATCGCGCAACATATTTGCCGATAATATCAAACTCCAGGTTTACAACCGTACCTGCCCTAACATTGTGCAGATTAGTATGCTCATAAGTATAAGGAATAATAGCTACAGAAAAACTATTGACCTGCGAATTCACTACAGTTAAGCTGATGCCGTTAATGCAGACAGACCCTTTCTCGACCGTAACATTTCCTGTAGTAGCATCATACTCAAAAGTATACGTCCAGCTGCCATCAAGCGCTTTAAATTTGGTACAGGTGGCAGTTTGGTCTACATGCCCCTGCACAATATGTCCATCCAGACGGGCATTCATTTGCATACAGCGTTCCAGGTTAATAGGCTCGCCGGTTTTCAGGTGGCTAAGACTGGTTTTGTTCAGGGTTTCTTCAATCGCAGTAACGGTATGTTTGCCGTCTTCGACAGCCACTACGGTCAAACAAACGCCATTATGCGCAACCGACTGGTCGATCTTTAATTCGTTTGATATTGCCGACTCGACTGTTATGTGCAGATTACCCTGATCATGGCGTAAATCGGTAACTTTACCTAAGGTTTCAATTATCCCTGTAAACATAATCTCTTTATAGATTTCTGCTGCAAAACTAATTATATTAAATCAGGTTTATCTATCACGTATGCATATCTCTAATCAAAGTGCCGGAATTTTACTATATCGCAACATAGGTCATCAGATTGAATTTTTCCTGGTGCACCCCGGCGGACCGTTTTTTAAGAATAAGGATGACGGCCACTGGTCAATACCCAAAGGCGAGTTTTTGACTGATGAAGATGCGCTGATGGCTGCTAAGCGCGAGTTTGAAGAAGAAACCGGGCAGCAGGTTATTACCAATAAATTCATTAAATTATCTCCCATCAAACAAAAAAGCGGAAAGATAGTGCATGCATGGGCCGCCGAAGGTGAAATTAATGCCGAGACCATTGTTAGTAATCTATTTGAGATGGAATGGCCGCCGCGCTCGGGCAAAATGGCCAGCTTCCCCGAGATTGACCGCGCCGGATGGTTTAGTATCGACGACGCTAAAATAAAGATCAATCCTGCACAAACCGCTTTGATTGATGAACTCCTGTCATTAATTTGACGTAACTATAGTTTCTTTCTGTTCTTCACCCAGCTTGACGAAGCAGCTTCCGGCTCCTCAACGGTGGTTTTACCGGCGCTAAGCAATTGCTGCATTACCAGCGCGGCTATTTTAGCTTCGTCTTTATCATCTTGCTGAAGTACTTCGGGGGTAAAATATTTCTTTACAAAATGAGTATCAAACTCGCCCGAAGTGAAAGCCTCGTGCTGCATTACAAATTTCCCGAAACCCAGGGTAGTTGTTATCCCGGTGATGGTATACTCCTCAATGGCACGAACCATACGGTCAATGGCCTCTCGCCTGTCCTTACCGTAAGCAACCAGTTTAGCAATCATAGGGTCATAATAAATCGGGATTTCCATCCCTTGCTCAAAGCCATCGTCTACACGTATGCCAGGGCCTTTTGGCGTTATGTAAGTTTGCAGGGTGCCAATATCAGGCAGGAAATTATTGGCAGGGTCTTCGGCATAAACACGCAGCTCAATGGCATGTCCGCTTATTTTCAGATCTTCCTGCTTAAACTGAATGGCCTCGCCACGCGCTATTTTAATTTGCTCTTTTACCAGGTCGATACCGGTTATCAGTTCCGTAACCGGATGCTCAACCTGCAAACGGGTATTCATCTCCAGGAAATAAAAATTGAGCTGATCGTCCATAATAAACTCAACCGTACCCGCGCCGGTATAATTTAC
>DATCXS010000012.1:0-10725 GCA_036565645.1 Mucilaginibacter sp. | reverse complement strand
GTCATAGGCGATCTTGAATTTTACGCCTGCGGGTAAACCTCGTTGGATATCCGCCATTTTAGTTTTGACGGCATGAATTACCTTATCCGCATTTTCGCCGTAACGCATTACCACAATACCACCCACCGCTTCCCCCGTACCGTTTTGGTCGAAAATGCCCAGCCGTTCATCACCGCCCATTTGTACGGTGGCAATGTCTTTGATCCTGACCGGGATGGTATTGATTGCACCGACGGGGATATTTTCAATGTCGGTTATGCTCTTGATATAACCCAGACCGCGAACAATATACCCGGTGCCGTTCATTTCAAACTTGCGCCCGCCTACATCATTGTTATTGCTTTTGATGGATTTAAGCACCTGCGACAGCGGAATGTTATAATAATTGAGCTTGTGTGGATCAATAGTGACCTGGTACTGCTTTTCAAAACCTCCGAACGAAGCTACTTCGCTTACTCCTGGCACGGTTTGCAGGCCCAGCTTCACATACCAGTCCTGTAACGCCCGTTGTTCACCCAGGTCCATCCCCTTAGCATCAAGCGTGTACCACAGAATGTGACCAACCCCAGTCCCATCCGGCCCTAATGTCGGTACGATACCCTGCGGTAACAAACGCTGGGCATAGTTCAGGCGTTCAAGCACCCGGCTACGTGCCCAATATATATCGGCCTTGTCCTCAAAAACGATATAGACAAAGCTCATTCCGAACATGGAAGTAGCACGGATAGCTTTTACTTTAGGGATACCCTGTAAATTACTCACCAACGGATAGGTCACCTGGTCTTCCATAACCTGCGGGCTGCGCCCTTGCCATTCAGTAAATACGATTACTTGGTTTTCCGATAGATCCGGGATAGCATCGATAGGATTCTCCCTGACCGCATAAATTCCCCAGCCGAAAAGTGCAACGGCGATCAGCAATACGATATACCTGTGTTTTAAGGACAGGGAAATAAGTTGATTAATCATCTTAATTGCTTTAATCAATCCCTTCCCACCAACCGGCGGAAAGGGATTGAGTTGAATTACATCTTCATTTTTTCTGATTTTTTCAGGTCGCTCTTTTTAACCAGCGTCATGCCGCAATTAGGTTTGGGACATTTACCGGGTTTATAAGCCACCACATCGGTGTGCATCGGGCAGGTGTAAACCACTTTGGCAGGTTTTACTTTTTTGGTCGTTTCGGCTTTAGTTTTGGTTTGTGCTTGCACGGGTGTTATACCTACAGCAAATAATAGGACAGCGCATAGCGAAGCCATTGCAATTATATTTTTCATGTTTTAAAAAATTAAATAAAAGGTGAATGAATACCACAGGAAAATACCTGGGATGTTTATCGGAATTAAGATAATTTCGGTGAAATGCTACAAAGTAGCTTACCGGCTAAGGATCAGATCCGGTATGTGCAGTTTAATGTATAGATTGGTGTATGTTCCCCTAAAGGCGGCGCATGGCTGTTAAAAGCAGTATGAATAACAGAAAAGGGTTCTGCGTTTAATTTAAATTCCGTACTCGTTTTAACAATGGCCGGAAAGAATTGAACAGACAACGAAAAAGCATCCGAACTGAAATGGTTGTCTTTAACCTTAAAAGATTGTTTAGTGGTTTTACAGCAATTGTCGCCTTTAACAACCTTCTGTCCATTATCATGCACCGCACCTATAGAAAAAGTCGTTGTTTTTAAAATACCACAACAATAAAAACTACTGGCTGACACACCGATAGCGGAGAGCAGATAAATAGCAGTTAATAGGATTATGGTAACTTTTTTCACGATACGAAGATAGTTACTTTATTAATATATTTAACAAAGTTGACGAACAAAGAAAAACGCTCCCAGGTCTTTTCAGTCATTAAACCTGCCATCCATTCGCCTCTGCTGGGCATTCCTTTTGTTTGGAAGTATGGCTCTTCTGTTGTGTTTTATTTACAAGTGGTACACGTTATCGGGCGTTAGGCCAGTATTAACCAACGTATCATTAGGATTTTAGTTTTAAGAGTTTAATATTATAGAAGGACAACTACAGTAAACAAAGCAGGATAGAATTTGTAGTAGTAAAACAGCCTTCATTGATTGGCTTAATTATCTGATCATGCCTGCTTCACCACAAAAAGACACACACAATTCCGGGTACTTGCCAATTGCTGATTACGGCGTGATCGGAGATTTAAATACAGTCGCTTTGGTTGGACTGAACGGTTCGATCGACTTTATGTGTTTTCCTGATTTTGATTCGCCTTCTTTATTTGCGGCACTTTTAGACAAAGAGAAAGGAGGCAGTTTCTCCATCGGTCCCATTAATGAGGAATACAAAAGTAAACAGCTTTATCTACCTGAAACGAACATTTTGCTTACCCGTTTTTTGTTAGACGATGGCATCGCTGAAATTACCGATTTCATGCCGGTGCAGGAATTAAACAGAGGGAAAGAGCTGATCCGGCGTGTTAATACCGTAAAAGGTTCAATAACTTACCGGCTGGTTTGCAGCCCCCGTTTTAACTACGGCTCATCTACCTGCGAGATCAGTAAGGAAAGCGGGCACGAGGTGGTGTTTTCTTGTAAAGATCTTGATGTGAAGGTGAGGCTTAAAAGCGTTATCAATTTTACAGTGAAGGGAAATGATTGTATCGCTGAATTTACTTTGAATGCAGGCGAGTCTGCTGATTTTATGCTGCTGCATGTCGATAAATTTATCCCTGAACGAAAAAATCTTGCTGATTATGTCGCCCAAAGCCTGAAAGAGAATATTAATTATTGGAAAAACTGGGTGGAACAATGTACCTATCAAGGCCGCTGGGCCGAAATCGTAAAAAGGTCGGCGCTGATATTAAAACTGATGACATCTTGTGAATATGGCTCCTTACTTGCCGCCCCAACCTTTAGTTTGCCGGAAGAAATAGGCGGCGAACGCAATTGGGATTACCGTTTTACCTGGATCAGGGATGCTTCTTTTACCGTCTACTGTTTACTTCGATTAGGGTACGCCAAAGAGGCCGGGAGCTTTATTAATTGGGTGGAGCATAAGTGCCTCGATATCAAAATAAAACAGCCGCTTCAGATCATGTACCGGCTAAATGGCGAAAAAAAGATTGAAGAAACAATATTAAAAAATTTCGAGGGATATAAACAGTCCGCCCCGGTGAGGATCGGAAATGCCGCCTACAGGCAAGTGCAGCTCGATATTTTCGGGGAACTAATGGATGCCGTTTATTTGTATGATAAGGAAGGCGAAGTTATCTCCTTTGACTTGTGGGTTGATCTTTCTGCGCAGATGGACTGGCTGTCGGATAATTGGAAACAAAAAGACGATGGCATTTGGGAAGTCAGAGGCGGTAGGCGAAACTTTGTTTATTCGCGGTTAATGTCCTGGGTCGCTTTCGACCGCGCTATAAAGATTGCTAACAACCGGTCCTACCCATTGTCGAAAAAATGGGAAGTTCAGCGGGACGAAATATTCCGAAGCTTACATAAAGATTTTTGGAACGAAGACCTGCAGGCTTTCGTCCAATATAAAGGAGCTGAAACGCTGGATGCATCCGTATTAATGATGCCGCTGGTCGGGTTTATCGGCCCTAAGGACCCTAAATGGTTAAGTACACTCAAATGCATTGAAGAGAAACTGGTTGACGACTTCCTCGTCTATCGTTACCGTTCAAAAAAGGAATTGGACGGGCTAAAAGGTCAGGAAGGTACTTTTTCCATGTGTACTTTTTGGTTCATCGAATGCCTGAGCATGTCCGGACAATTGCAAAAAGCGAGGCTTTACTTTGAAAAGATGCTGGGTTATGCCAACCATCTTGGTTTATATGCCGAGCAATTAGGCTCCAGCGGCGAGCAACTGGGCAATTTCCCCCAGGCCTTCACTCATCTGGCATTGATCAGTGCCGCCATCAGTCTCGACCAGCAACTAAATGATAGCCGAAATCGCCAAACCGATTAATAACGCAGGTAACATTATTATTATCAGGCAAATCGCTATTTTATCTAATAATTAATAAACTTTCCGAAAATAATCATGTTCCTATAACATGGTGCTAACGATATTCGTTGCCAGCGATTTATCGCGACACTAAGTCATTATTATTTACTTCATGTTATCAAGGTTAAATGAACCCCCACCCAAAACTAAAAGGACAATCAGCACTGGTTACCGGCGCCAACAGCGGCATTGGCGAAGGAGTAGCCTTAGCGCTTGCCAACGACGGCGCCAACGTAGTGGTCAATTATGTAAACCATCCTGACGCCGCGGAAGCCGTTGTTCAAAAAATCAAAAAAAATGGTGCAAACGCCATTGCCATACAAGCCGACGTTAGTAAGGAGGCTCAGGTCCAGGCGATGTTCCAGGCGATGTATACGGAATTTGGAACCATCGACATTCTGGTAAACAACGCCGGTATCCAAAAGGACTCGCCTTTTGAAGCAATGTCCTTAGATGACTGGCAATTGGTGCTAAATGTCAACCTGACCGGACAATTTTTGTGCGCCCGCGAAGCGGTCCGGGAGTTTAAACGCCGGGGCCTGGTCAAAGAAAGAAGTTTGGCTCTGGGTAAGATCATCTGCATAAGCAGTGTACATCAGGTTGTTCCCTGGGCAGGCCATGTTAATTATGCGACAACCAAAGGCGGCATTAATATGCTGATGAAAAGCATGGCCCAGGAACTGGCACCGGCTAAGATCAGGATCAATAGTATAGGGCCAGGCGCTATCGAAACCAACATTAATAAAAAAGTATGGAGCACAAAAGAGGCTTTAGACAATTTGCTAAAACTGATTCCTTACGGGCGAATAGGCATGCCGGATGATATTGGTAAACTGGCCGTATGGCTGGCCAGCGACGAGTCCGATTATATTACCGGCACAACGGTTTTTATCGATGGTGGTATGACCCTCTATCCCGGCTTCGCGACCAATGGCTAATGCCATCAGCGCATCAGATAAAATAAATTGCCGGCGATTAATGGCATAATTATAAACAGTCAAGACCGCAGCCTGCATTTTCCTTAAACTAAATGCGCAGCACCGGCCAGTCTCAAGCCAGAAAGTTGGGCTATCGGTACTCCCTTACGTTGGATCAATACCTGGAGCTTGCTGCCTATATCCATCAGCAAATTGTGTAAGTGTCGAATCTTCCCGGGGTCTTCATCACGCTCTGTGGCCCGCAAAATGTCCAATAAGCCCAGGGAACGAAGAAAATATCCTTGAGACGTAAACCCGCAGCATTCCAGATCATTTTTTAAGCCCCAATACGCTAGTGCTGAAAAATTCACATGAGCAGTGATATCCTGCTCCCCGATATGCTGGTAAGGGTTGTCATTGACCTGGTGCTGACGATAGCAGAGCAGGGTACCGTTCCGCCGGTAGGCATGGTACAATTCGGCTGATGGATAGCCATAATCAATTGTTAATAAAAAACCTCTTTTTAACCAACAAGCGATCTCTTCTATCCAACTGACGGCCTGCAAATTGATCTCTGTACGGAAGGCATCCGGCAAAGTTACGCCAAGCTGCTGCAGGTAATCTTTAAGTGCAAAGTCAGCAGGCATGAGGACTTCCCTGAAGCCATTGTCAAAGTCAACAAAGACTTCCATAAGTTCCTTTTGCATAACTACCTGATGAACAGAAAAATTGTCTATCAGTTCGTTCGAAAGCACACAGCCCGAAAATTGGCCAATGTCCTTAATACATTGATGCCAACTCACTTTATCAGTTGGGCAATCCTGCTTTTCCTGCATAAATGGCTTCTTTTCAATAATTGCGTAATGAAGCTGTTGATAAAATACGGGCGCGCTGTGCTGTAAATGATTTAGGATACTCTGACAGAGGGCGCCCGTGCCCGCGCCATACTCCACTATGGTGAAAGGCTGTTTTCCCGTGATATGCCACATCTCCTCCAGTTGCCGCCCAATCAGGGTACCAAAAACGGGCGTCAATACGGCGCTGGTATAATAATCACCCTGAGGGCCTATTGTTTCTTTTGATGAAGTATAATAACCCAGTTCCGGCGCATAAAGCGCCATTTCCATATAGCTCTGGAATGAAATTGGGCCATCCCGGCGAATCTTTTCGATGATGAGATCTGAAAGTTGCATGAGACCTAAGCCGGCTTCCAGATCTTAAAAACATTTTCCTGGGGTTTATCCTCATTGCGTACCACAATGGATAAATGGCTCTGCCTGTCAGGGCAATATTGCTCAATGGCTTGTTGCAGTTGATGCAGTAAATTACCCAATCGCTCATATTCGGCATTTCTCACCAGTATAACGATCCGGTCTTCACAGGCGATAACCGCGACTGCGCTGGCTAACTCCTTTTTGAGTACATCAATAACCGGGGTGCTGCCATCTTTTTTTTTAAGCGGGATTATTCGCCTTTCTGGATATTCAGTTACCTCGGCATAGCTACTGTTTTCACGTTGATTCATAGGATTGACTTTAAGATATAAGATACGAAGTCCCCTAAGTCGTAGCTGCTTAAACTAAAAGGGGGGCTATCGAAAAATGTATAGAAAAAACAAAAAAACAACACAGAAGTTTAAAAAAAATTGAAGAGATTTCATTGTCACGACTAACCAGATAGCTATTCAGTGATCAATATAAAATACGGCTGATAACAAGCCAGAGATTACAATTATTGATAATTAAAATTCATTTATACACTAATAGTTTTAAAACCACATTATGCTGGCTTTCCCGTTCTTATGGCCGTTCATCAGGTTTAGTAAGCCAAAAAAACACAAAGTCATGATTGCTGGTTACTGTTTGGTATTGCCTTCGTCGGTGTACTTGGTTTAACTGCTTTCATGCTCTATGACGTGAAGCTGATTAGTGGTTGTTTTGCTAATTTTCATATCAGTTTATAAATAAATTCTTCTATCTCTGCTTGTCGTGCATTTGCAAAACCTTTGTCCGCGCCAATTTTTGCAAAGCCACATTTTTCTAAAACTTTTTGTGAACCTAAATTATCAAATGCAACCCGTCCAAAAATAGGTCTTGTATTTTCAATGCTCAGGAAGTTTTTAAGTGCTGTCGTTGCAATTCCATTTCCCCATTGGCTTCTATCTATCCAATAAGTAATTTCAGTATTTCCTTCCATTTCAAATTTTGCAATACTACCTGCAATAGTTTCGTTAACCAAAACTGTCTGCATATTTATGGTCGGATCATCCAAAATTTTTGTAAATTTTTCAAAATAGGCTTTTTTGTCAGCAGGGTCTTTTGAAGTAAATGCAGCCAAGTAGTTAGCCTCTTTGTCAAGTTGGAATTGAAATAAAAATGCTAAGTCTGAATGTTCGGTTTGCCTAAGTTTTAGTTGTATATTCTGCATTATGATAATATTGTTATTGAGCTTGCGCCGGTTGTTAGCCATAACTGCCAACGGCTGGGGTCAGGGTACCGGCTTATTAATAAAATTAAACAGATTTTTTAATTTCCTGATTATCTGAAATAAACCTGACTTTAGGTAATGTATCGCTATGGTTTTCCTGGATGAACCTGATTAAGCTTTCGCGCACAAAGCAGCGCAGGTCAAAGGCCTTTGACGAATTGCTTGCACTTACTAAAACCCGCAACTCCATAGTTCTTTCTTTAGAGTCGGTAACCTGTAAAATACCAACCCGTTTATCCCAAAGATTAGTGGTGGTTAAAAGGCGGTTTAATTCGTTACGTACGCTATCAATGGGGCAGGTATAATCTACATACAGAAAAACTGTCCCCAGTATTTGCGCTGTGATACGCGTCCAGTTTTGAAAAGGCTTCCCAATAAAATAAGTAATAGGCAGTATAAGCCGGCGCTGATCCCAAATATTTAACACCACATAAGTAAGAGTTATATCTTCAACCTTACCCCATTCACCCTCAACCACCAGCACATCATCAATACGTATAGGTTGTGTAAATGCTATCTGGAACCCTGCCAGTAAATTGCTTAAAGATTTTTGTGCAGCAAAGCCGATAATTATACCACCAATACCGACACCCGTTAATAAACCGGCACCTATTTTCCTGACGTTATCAAAACTCAGCAAAACTATAGCAACGGTAATAAGGATAATGAAAGCGACGATAACCTTCCTGATAAACCTTAACTGTGTTTGTACCTTCCGCTATTTCAGATTATCTGCTTTATTGAGATCGTAAGCATGATATATATGATCTTCAAATATCTTAACCGTATTGATTAATACATTTGAAAATGACGCAATCAGCAAAATCTCTAATAATTGCTTAAAATAACCGATATAAACGCCCTCATATATCAGAAAGGGCAGCAATGTATTAAGTGTAAGCAATGGCACAAAATAATTTAATGGCCTGCTTAAATGTGTAAGAATAGATTTGAAAAGCGAGCAGTCTTTATTGTTTTTATAATAGCGCAACAGCGCTGTGATTAAGAGTTTTACCAAAAAGCCTAATAGCAATGCAGCCGCAATCAGGCCTATGTTCCAAAGCCAGCCGGGTATCATATTTGACCATACGCTCAACTGCTTACCCATCATAAAAACACCGGCCTGTCCATTTTAACTGCTATGCGGTAAGCCGCGTTCATCAAACCTACATGGCTGTAAGCCTGCGGAAAATTCCCCCATTGGCTGCCGTCCGCCTCATCAACGTCTTCGCTAAGTAGCAATAAATGATTGCAGTATTTTAATAGTTTTTCAAACTCCTCGGCAGCTTCATCTACCCTACCCACGCAAGCCAGTGCTTCAACATACCAAAATGCGCAGATCAGGAAGGTTGTTTTGGGCTTTCCAAAGTCATCGGTATGGATGTAGCGGTAAAATAAGCCTTTCTCGGTTTTCAACTCTTTTTCAAGTGCTGTCAAATGGTCTCTGGCTTTTTGCGATGCCGGATCGATATAGTTCATCATAATAAGCTGCAACGTACTTGCATCCAGATACGGGCTGCCTACCGCATGGGTGTAAACTTTTCTTACCGGATCATAACAAGCTTCGATATGGTTGGCGGCCCGCTCCTTTAAGCTGATCGCCCGTTGTTCAAGTTCTTTGTTGCCTATGGTTCGGGCCATTTTTTCGGCAGCATTACAACCCGCCCACTGGAATAAATTACTGTAGCAATGCACCAATGCTAAATTGCGGAATTCCCAGATCCCTGCGTCATGCTCATCAATAGTCCGCTCAATCTTATTTAGTAACGAGCTGATCCATTTATCCGAATCCTTGCGCTCACTAAAAATAAAACGGTTATCGGTATACAGGGGTAAAAGCGATATGGATACCTGTCCGTAAATATCATTCTGAATATGTTCGGCAGCCTGATTGCCAATGCGTACCGGCTTATTGCCCATATAACCGTCTAAGTGATCGGCTATTTGTTCAGTCAGATTCTTTTTACCGGTTATGCCGTATAATGGTTGATACCGGAAGCTATCATTTTCAGAAAAAGAAATATCGGTCACATAATTAAAATACCGCTCCATTTCCTCGAAATGGCCAATATGGTTGAGCGAGGTTAACACATAATAAGTATCGCGCAGCCAACAGTAACGGTAGTCCCAATTACGCCCGCTGCCCGGCGACTCAGGCAAACTGGTAGTGCTGGCGGCTATAATGGCGCCGGTATCTTCATACTGGTGTATTTTCAGCGCCAGGGCCGAGCGTATTACGTAAGGCTGGTAAAACAGGGCGATGGACGAGTGCTTGATCCAAAGTCGCCAGTATTCAATGGTTTCGCGCAGATATTGCTCGCAGGTGCTTGCTAAGGCCCCTTCCCAAACATCGCCATAGTTCAATAACAGGTACCTGGTTTCATTTAAGGAGAAACACTCCTCGTCAATTAAATATGTTATCGGAATATTGGTCGACAAGCCCATTACCTCGCCACAGCCGGTAAATTTGATGTGGTCGCTGCCATGCAGAACATCCTGAAAGGCACGGCCGTAGTCGCACACTGGTTTGCATTTAACTTTAATGCGAGGTTCTCCTTCCAGCAGTTCTATTTTACGAATAAGCATCAGCGGCTTGTTAAAATGATCAAACTTTCTGAAACGCGGTGCAAAGTCGGTTACCCGGTATTTGCCGTTTTTGCAGGTGATATCCGTTCTCAGTACGTTGGTATTTTCGGCATAGATCTGCGTCGAGGTATAGTCGCCGACAGGCAGAATAGAAAACTCACCTCCTTTTTGTTTATCCAGCATCCCTCCAAAAACAAAAGGACTGTCAAACCTGGGCCAACACATCCAATCAATGTTAGTGTTGAGATTAATATGTGCTAAAAAATTGCAGTTGCCAATAATGCCGGTTTGATAGGTGTGTTTAGCCATTTTGTAGTGTTAGTTTTATCTAAACGAACAACAAAAATGCCGATTTGTTACGAAAACTTCAAGAAGCTTATACTAACTCGCAGTGTTATACCAGCGGTCACGCCATCGCGATAGAAACCATAGGCGACAAGACCCGGCGGGGAAATACCTGTCAACATCACTAAAAAAGTCATCAAAAATAATAAATTGCTTTACCTGGCAATGTGATCCGAATGATGTGTTTATCAGCCAAAACAAAAGGCGACCTGTCTGACACCGGCCTGGTACTGAAATTTGTAAGAATAAAATCATTAAAAATTTTAAAGTACCTGTAGCTTTATTAGCTAAACTATCGTTTCATTACAAAAGCAGGCTGGCCCAGCCGCATCAACAAAAAAAATGAAAACGATGAGACACTTTAAACGCTTACAACACATTTTATTTACCGGCTTGGTTTTGATCACTGC
>DATCXS010000320.1:0-11035 GCA_036565645.1 Mucilaginibacter sp. | reverse complement strand
GGAGTTGCCGCCTTCTCTGCGGTCGCCACCACGGTAGCCGCCTTCTCTGCGGTCGCCACCACGGTAGCCACCCTCTCTGCGGTCACCGCCGTTGCGGTCGCCACGGTAGCCGCCTTCTCTGCGGTCGCCGCCGCTACGGCTGCTGCTGGTACCTTCGCCGGATACTTCAATTCTTACCTCGCGGCCTTTAAATTGAACATCTTTAAAGTTGTCAATCACAATTTGCGTTTCGGCATGCGGAACTTCAAAGAATGAATAAACACCTTTAACGTCGATCTTGCCTACTACACGGCCGCTTATCTTGGCATTGTTGCAGATATAACCCAGCAAATCGCCACGGTTAAACTCATCAACCGAACCTAAATTGATAAACAGGCGGGTGTATTCTGATCTGCCGCCAGAGTCGCGATTGGGACGCTCGCTGCGTTCGCCACGCTCAAAGCGGCCTTCTTCAACCCGTACATTCAGGTCGGGGGCATTTTTATAATAATCAAGGAAACGGTTAAACTCGATAGATGCAAAGCGTTTAACCAGGTCTTCTTTTGAAAGTTCTTTAAACTCTTCCATAATGCGCGGAATGTACTGCTCTATCTGCTGCTCATTAACCTCAACATCATGTATCTTGTGGATGATGGAGAACAGTTGTTTCTCGCAAACATCAAAACCTGTAGGGATCTCGGCCTTAACAAATTTCTTGCCGATAACACGCTCAATCTGGCGGATCTTGCCTAACTCTTTAGCATTAACGATAGCGATAGATACACCGGTTTTACCGGCACGGGCGGTACGTCCGCTTCGGTGGGTGTAATTCTCAACCTCGTCTGGCAATGAGTAATTAATAACGTGTGTTACGTCGTTAACGTCAATACCACGTGCGGCCACGTCGGTAGCAATTAATAGTTGCAGGTTACGGTCGCGGTAGCGTTTCATTACCTTGTCGCGTTGTTGTTGAGAAAGATCGCCGTGTAATGAATCAGCATTGTAGCCATCTTTCATCAAGGCTTCGGCAATATCCTGAGTTTCTATCTTGGTACGGCAAAATACAATACCGAAAATATCAGGGTTAAAATCAACAATACGTTTAAAAGCGGCATACTTTTCACGGGCACGCACTACATAGTACTCATGCTCGATGTTGGCATTGCCGGTGTTTTTAGTGCCCATGGTAAGCTCAAACGGCTCATTCATGTACTTTTTAGCTATGCGGCGTACTTCGGCCGGCATAGTTGCAGAAAACAGCCATGTTTTCTTGTTGTCCGGGGTGGTGGACAAGATACTGTCAATATCTTCCTGAAAGCCCATATTGAGCATTTCATCAGCTTCATCCAGCACTACAAATTTAACCTGACTAAAATCAATAGCCTTACGGTTAATGATGTCAAGCATACGGCCGGGGGTGGCTACAACAATTTGTACGCCACGGCGTATCTGGCGCAATTGGTCAGAGATACTTGCTCCGCCATAAACGGCAACAACGTTAACGTTGTCCATTTTTTTGGAGTAGTTCTTAATGTCGTTCGCAATTTGCAAGCAAAGCTCGCGCGTTGGACACAAAACAAGTGCCTGTGGATGATTTTCTTCGAAATCCAACAGTTCTAATAACGGCAGGCCAAAGGCAGCAGTTTTACCGGTCCCGGTTTGGGCTAATCCGACAAAATCGTTGCTGCCTGTTAACAATACCGGAATTGACTGTTCCTGGATTGGCGTAGGGTTTTCGAACCCTAATTCAGAGATGGCATTAACAATATCATGACGGATTCCCAGATTTAAAAATGGGTTCATGATTTAAAATAACGTATTTGGCTACATCGCCAAATCGGGCGCAAAGGTACGACTATTTATTCGCAATTCAAATAACTGCATTAAAGCGTTTTATATCGGTGTGATAATTGTGGCTTATTTAATTATCAGTATGATATTAGTATATTTGATTAGATAATTATTCATAGCATGAATGAGGCAGCGATAAAAACGGAATTGCATGATAGGATAGAACATGCAGATGAGAGACAGATCAAAGAAATTTATGGTCTCGTGCTGAATTATTTTAATGGTCAGGATGATCATGAAGAATGGGATAGTTTATCGGAGGCCGAACAACAAATAATTTTAAAGAGTCTTGACGAAGCAGATGCTGGTTTGGTTACGCCTTTTGATGAAGCCACCAGGCAAATAAAAGCAAAATACGGTCTTAAATGATTAAAGATATCGTTTTAACCCGTACGGCTTTAAACAACTATAATGCTATAGTTAAATATTTAATAGAAGAATGGAATGTGTCGGTGGCAAATGATTTTATCGAAAATTTTTTAGAGACACAAAGACTGATAGCAAAACAGACAGAAATCTATTCATTCGAAAACAAGGTCAGGCAAATACAAAAATGTGTGCTAACAAAACACAACATCATTTATTTTAAAGCAACCAAAACTCAAGTTAAAATCCTTGCAATTTTTGATACCCGTCAAGACCCCAAAAAACTGTCGAGATTTATTTAGCCAACATTATCCGGTTTCAACAAACCTTTCCGGGTATTTAAATAAACAAAGAACAGTCCAATCACCCCCGCCGTAATACAAACATCAGCTACATTAAAAATACCCGTGCGCAAGTCGCCAATACCCATGTTCATAAAGTCGGTAACGTGGCGGTCATAGATGATACGGTCAATGATATTACCCAATCCGCCGGCAATGATCATCGCGAAGCAAAACAATTTAAACATGCTAAAGTCATTCAGCTGTTTCATTACATAAACAGCCAGCATAATAATTACACTTAGCGGGAGTATGCTTAGCAGCCAAAAGCTGAAAGGTTGAGGGAGGCTGTCGCCAAAGCTTAGCGCAGCACCGGTATTCTCCACATACTCCAGAATAAAGGTGTCGTGGAAATAAGATTTGGGCTGGCTGTACATTAAATGCTCTTTAGCCAGTTGCTTGGTTAACCTGTCAGCGCCAAGAGACGCCACACAAATTAAACAGAATAAAAAAACTTTTATACGGGTACTCATCTGCTTATCTTAATCTGTCGGCAGACCGTACCAGTTTTTCGTCCTTCTGTATTGATTTTTGTGCAATGACGATCAGCAACAGGCTTAACGACAATAGTATAATGCCGATGCCGTAATTGCTCATATTAAGATAAGCGCCGTCTATAGCATTTTTTACCGTTTGCGATACCCAGTAACTGTAAGCAATAATTACCAGCATCAGGCCATAGCACAGGTTAATTTGCCTGCGCCGGTTTTTATAAAAAAAGATAACTGACAAAGGCAACAGCGCCACAAAAACGGTAGCAATAATCAGCGGAATAAATGTCTCTGTATGGGCAGGCTGGCCGTTTACATCTTTAAAAACACCGGTAACCGTAATGGTTTCGGGCTGGCCATTTACATAAACGCCGTGTACCAGCGGGAAAACGAATAGCCCGGCTATTACCAGCCCGGCAAATAACAGATATAGGGTTTGTACGCGTTGTATCATCACTCAAAAAATTAATGGACAAATATAATTGTGCTTATTGATAAATCGTTATAACTGTGTTACAATATTATAATGTGTAAATTAGTTGTAATTTTAGCTGGCTTAAAGCTATTACAATAAATCATGACAGATACCCCCGATCCTTCACGCTCTCCAAAAGACGTGAAACTGGAAGACAATCATCTGAAAAGGATCTTCCTGGAACATTTAAACAGCATTTATTTTGGCAAGAAGCATTTGCTGGCTTTTTTTGATGAAATAGAAACCATTGCCTCGCTGCAGCAACTCAAACTGGCTATTGATGAATTGCGGACCGATACCCACAAACAGACAGCCGATATGGATGAGATCTACCAATCAATTAATGCCAGGCCGTCTAAGATCAGTGTACTGGGCCTTAAGGGAGTGATGTTGGAGGCTTATCTGTCGGTAATTAAATCGGGCAAGACGCCATTAGAGCGTGATGTATTTATTTTGTTTTATCTGCAGATTATTGAAGGTATTGAGGTTACTTACTTTAAAGTGTTAAAAAACCTGGCGAAGGCCGCAGATTACAATTATGCTTTCCTGGACCAGCCGTTTGATTTAGCAGTAGAGAATAAGTTTTTGTTTGAAACTATCTATAAAGAGTATATTAATTAAATTTGGTTAAACTCAACTCAACTACAGCGGGCTTTATAGCTTACAAAAGGCGGCGGCTAACCAAGTCTTTCGCTTAAATCGTAATTCGTAACTCGTAATTCGTAAATCCACGTAACTTTGCCTCGTGGCAAACCAACAACGCTATTTTATCGAACTATCTTACGATGGCACCCATTATCACGGCTGGCAAACGCAGCCTAATGCCCTAAGCGTACAGGAGGTTTTAAACAAGGCGTTATCTACGGTATTGCGCAGGCCGATAGAAACCGTAGGCTGCGGGCGCACAGATACTGGTGTTCATGCTAAAGAATTTTTTGCGCATTTCACTTCCCGGCGCCCTGAACCGGGAACCTTTGACGAGCCGGACTTGAAGAATATGGTGCGCAGTTTAAATGCTATCCTGCCGCATGATATTGCCATAAAAAATATTTTTGCGGTTGATGATGAAATGCACGCAAGGTTCAGTGCTACCCTGCGATCATACCAATATCATATCCATTTTAATAAAGATCCTTTTACACATAATTACTCCTGGTTGCTGCGCGATGAGCCGGACGTTGAGTTGATGAACGCCGCAGCAAAGATCATCATGGAGTATACTGACTTTAGCTGTTTCAGCAAATCAAATACCCAGGTCAAAACCAACAACTGCAAAATAAGCCGCGCCGACTGGGTGAAGACAGATAACGGTATTGTTTTTAATATTTCTGCTGACAGGTTTCTCCGTAATATGGTGCGCGCTATTGTAGGTACACTGTTGATGGTGGGACGAAAAGAAATTGCGCCCGAGAGCATTCACGATATTATCACCAGTAAAAATCGTAGTAATGCGGGGATGTCTGTACCGGCGTGCGGATTATATCTGACGGAGGTGAAATATCCCTAACCCCCGAGGGGAGGAATAATAGCGCATAGAAGCCTGTCTATTTTGAAATTATCCTTTAACTTTGAACAGTGGCCGACAACAAAGAAAATAATACACAAAAAGATACTTCGAAAACTCCCCCTTCAGGGGGCGGTGGGGTAACCGGCAAAGCATTCGACTGGAGCCTGCTGAAACGGGTAATGTATTATGTGAAACCCTACAACACTACGTTTGCCATATCTGCATTTTTAACCGTGTTTTTGGCAGCTAATGCTTTAGTTCAGCCTATCCTGATCCAAAAGACACTGGATGAGCATATTATGCTGAACGACTACAGCGGCCTGCTGTTTATGGTCGAGCTGATGATTGCCCAGCTCATTATCCAGGCTGTGGCGCAGTACTACCAAACCTACTTAACCAATGCGCTGGGTCAATCGGTTATCCGCGATCTGCGTATTGATATTTTTAACCATGTTACCAGCCTGCGGCTAAAATATTTTGACCGTACGCCTATCGGGATGCTGATTACCCGTACCGTGTCCGACCTGGAAACCATCGCCGATATTTTTTCTGAAGGGTTGATCTCCATCATCGGCGATCTGCTGCTGGTGGTAGCCGTTGTCGGCCTGATGTTGTACCAGGACTGGAAATTGGCGCTCATTACCATGATACCCATGCCGCTGCTCTTTGCGTCGACTTATATTTTTAAAGAGGCTATCAAGTCATCCTTTCAGGAAGTACGTACCCAGGTGGCGCATCTTAATACTTTTCTGGCCGAGCATATCTCGGGCATGAGCATTATTCAAAACTTTGCGCGCGAGGATCAGGAAATGCGCAAGTTCAAAGCCGTTAACTTAAAATACCGCGACGCTAACATCCGCTCCAACTGGTATTATTCGATATTTTTCCCGGTGGTCGAAATTCTGTCTGCTGTTTGCATGGGGCTGCTGGTTTGGTATGGTTGTAAACGCATGCTGTCCGATCAGCAATTGGCGCATCTTACCGCATCGCCCAATGGTATTACGCCGGGTGTTATTACCGGCTTTATCCTGCTGCTCAATATCCTGTTCAGGCCGATACGCCAGCTGGCCGACAAATTCAACACTCTGCAAATGGGTATGGTGGGCGCCGACCGTATTTTCAAAGTGTTAGACACCGACGAAGTGGCCCCCAACCAGGGCACCCTGCGCCCCGAACGCCTAAGCGGCGAAATTGAATTTAGCAACGTCTGGTTTGCTTATAACGATGAGAACTGGGTACTCAAAGACATTAACTTCCACGTAAAGCCCGGCGAAACACTGGCCCTTGTAGGCGCAACCGGCGCAGGTAAATCATCGACCATAAATATTCTGAACCGTTTTTATGAGATTGGTAAAGGCGATGTGAATGTAGACGGTCATAATATTATGGATTATGACGTAAATTACCTGCGGGCACAAATTGCTACCGTGATACAGGATGTATTTTTGTTTACGGACACCATCGCCAATAACATCAGCTTAAATAACCAAACTATAACCCGCGCACAAATTATCGCGGCAGCAAAAGATGTTGGTGCCCATGAGTTTATTGAGCGGCTGCCGGGCGGCTATGATTATAACGTAATGGAACGCGGCTCGACACTGTCGGCAGGGCAGGCGCAGCTGATCTCGTTTATCCGTGCGCTGGTTTATGACCCGGCAATATTGGTGCTGGATGAAGCTACTTCATCCGTAGATACCGAAACCGAGATATTGATACAAAACGCTATTAATAAGCTGATGCAGGGCCGTACGGCCATCGTGATTGCCCACCGGCTGTCAACTATTCAAAACGCCGACAAGATCATTGTACTTGACCACGGCGAGATCAAAGAAATGGGTACCCACCAGGAATTGCTGCGCATTGACGATGGCCATTACCGCAAACTATACGACCTGCAGTTTAACTCGACCGGCATAGCCAGGTAGTTTCATTGGTTCGTTAGTTCACTGGTTCATTGGTGGCATAGGCGTAAGGTATATGCTATACAAAACCAATAAACTAATGAACTTTAAGACTTGGCTACCGGATTTACCGGCTGCTCGTCTCTCTCATGTTTTATGGCGATATCGCCGCCATGTGGCTTTTTGGCGTCATATTCTTTATCCGCCTGGCGCACTTTGGCTTTGCCGCCTTTGTCATTGGGTCTGTCGGTAGGCGTATCCGAAGGCGATGCTTTATCTGTTGAGTTTGCTGGTTTTGTCATAATGTAAATAACAGGCAGAAGGCGGCATTTGTTTATGATTTTGTGCCCAAACCATTCATTGCGGTAGCGTGGCAATCTCTGCGCATTCATTATTTTGAAAGAATAGTGCTCGCAGAGACCTGGTAAATGAAGAAAAAGTGCGCAGAGGCCTGTCAGCAGACGCTTCGGGTGAAAGCAAACGGAACAAGCTGGCCTGTGGGCGGGGAGAAGGCATTCAACTTTTTGCTGAAGTTTTGGGCATGTGCGAGCGTAGCAGGGCAAAAAGATTGCGGCCTTGTGGTTCTGTTTGCTTTGCCGCGCAATGGCCACGAGCGTAAAGAAGCTTCTCTGCTGACTTGATCTTTTGGTTACTTTTGTATCAAGACAAAAGTAACAGCCTTAGCGGCAATTGAGCGCTACCAAGCGACAAGCTAACTAACTAAACCGACCAACGCAGAGACCGTCACGCTCCGCTCCGATGACGCGACGGCGTACTCCGTTAAATAATGTTAAACTCCGCCATAAAAACCAATTAAAAAAATATAAACTTTTACCTTTAGGCTCGGTTTCTTAAATTCGCAGAAACTAATAGCATACTATGGAAGAATTTGAAGTAAGCGAATCGGCCAATAAAACTAAAACCATTTACATTTCAACCGTATTTGGTATCGCCATGGTATTACTGATGATTGGCTTGCTTGGGCTGATACTGGTGCATGCCAACAACCTTTCGCGCTATGTAAAGGAAAACATCGTACTCAATATTTTTGTGGATGATGCCGCACATGAGACCGATGTCCGCCAATTGCAAAACCAACTGGAAAGCAATCCTGCAGTTAAGCAAGCCATTTACGTAAGTAAAGAGCTGGCGGCCCGTAATTTGCAGAAAGACCTGGGCGAAGATTTCGTCAGGTTTTTGGGTTACAACCCACTGTCGCAATCGCTGGATATATACCTGAATGCCGACTATGCCAATAATGCCGAGATCACCAAATTTAAGGCTGATCTGTTAAAAAACCCGATCGTAAAAGAGGTTAAATACCAGCAATCGTTAGTCGATCAGATGAACTCCAATATAGGGTCAATAAGTTTAGTGATACTGGCCTTTACCGGAATTTTTGTAGTAGTATCGGTAGCGTTGATTAACAACACTATCCGGCTGGCTATTTACTCGCAGCGCTTCCTCATCAAGTCTATGCAGCTGGTAGGGGCAACAAAAGCTTTTATTCGGAAACCCTTTATTTTGTACGGTATCTGGCACGGGTTGCTGGGCGGACTGATCGCTGTTATCATCCTGGTAGGTACGCTCTACTTTGCTAACCTGGAAATTCCTGACTTAGTGATTCTGCAAAACAATGCCGAGTTCGGTATCGTATTTTTAGCGGTAATTGGCTTGGGGATACTTATATCAGCATTTAGTACTTACCTTGCAGTAAACAAATTCTTAAAATTAAAAATATACGATTTATATAGATAGGATAGTGAATGGTGAATAAGTGAGTGGTGAGTTGTTAATGTATAAAATATAAATTCATGCAGTTCTCTATTAACCACACTCACCAACACATTCACTAATTCACTTAATCGCTCACTCACTCATTAAATAAAGATGGCAAAGACCACACAAACAAGATCAGCAGCAAAAGCACCGGCAGGCAATGTAACCCCGGTAAAATTTATTTTCGATAAAAGCAACTACATCTGGTTTATCATCAGCATTGCAGTGGTGGCGCTGGGTTTTATATTGATGTCGGGCACTACCGATATTTACAGCACCACTAAAATTGTGATTGCACCAATTGTGGTATTGGGCGGTTTCGGTATTGGCTTTTATGCTATTTTAAAAAAACCGGATAATAAATAACTATAGCTACTAAGCCTTTCAAATGTTACCCCTTTTAAAATGAATATCATTCATGTATTCATCCTTGCAATAATTGAAGGATTGACCGAGTTTTTGCCGGTGTCATCAACCGGGCATCTGGTGGTAGCCAGCGCCATTATGGGCATAGGTAAAGATGAGTTTGTTAAGCTTTTCGAGATTGTTATTCAGCTGGGCGCTATCCTGGCGGTAGTGGTGCTATACTTTAAACGCTTTTTCCGTTCGATAGATTTTTATGTGAAATTGGTCATCGGGGTCATTCCGGCAGTGATTTTTGGCGTGTTGCTGAAAAAGAAGATCGACATTTTGCTCGAAAGCCCGCTGGTAGTAGCTGTAGCCTTTATATTAGGCGGCATTATCCTGCTTTTTGTAGACGAATGGTTTAATAAACCAACCGTTACCGAAGAAAAACAAATCTCACACATAACAGCATTGAAGATCGGTTTTTTTCAATGTCTGGCGATGATTCCCGGCGTATCGCGCTCGGGCGCAAGCATCGTTGGCGGTATGAGCCAGAAGCTAAGCCGTAAAGCGGCTGCCGAATTTTCATTCTTCCTGGCAGTACCTACCATGTTTGGCGCAACGCTAAAAGATTTGTACGATTTTTACAAACATGGCAACATGACCGCTGCCGATATTCATCAGGATATTAAATACCTGCTTATTGGTAGCCTGGTAGCCTTTATCGTCGCCCTGGCAGCAATAAAATCATTTATCACCTACCTGGAACAAAAAGGCTTCAGGCTTTTCGGCTTTTACCGCATTCTGGCTGGTATCGTGATCATTACATTGTACTATTATAGCAACGTACTGCACACAGTTTAAGACACTTACATTTCAAGTATAAGAGCGCCCCGGTTAAAAACCGGGGCGCTCTTTTTTAGGTGTATTTATGCGTAAGTAACAAAAGCGTTATGTCTGTAAAAGTATACAATATCTTAGTTCGGCATGGCGTTTGTATAATACTTCACAACAATCAAGAATTAACGTAATGTGCTTAGTTGATGATTGTTCGCTAAGCATATCTTTCTCATATATTGGTTTATAATTGGTTAGAAAAGCCCCTGCCCATCAGGGGTTTTTCTTTTATCTCTCCTGAGTTTAAACCACATAACATCGCCATAAAACGTTGTCATTTCGAACGATAGTAAGAAATCTATACATCCGTTGATAAGCATGTATATAGATCTCTCCCGCTGGTCGGGACAATGTTAGGTACTTAAGCAATATTCAGGTCCTTAATATTCCTCTTTATCTGATTTTTCTCTTGCGATGTTTTGGCCAGTTTTAAAGCGGTTTGCAAATGTTGCAGTGCTTTTTCATTGTCAATGCCTCTATATAAATGTCCCAGTAATGAATGGTATAAATGACTGCCCGTTAACTGGGTTAATTTTTCTGCTTCAATAATAGCCTGTGCTTTTCCTTCGGCTTTAGCCAGGGCATAAGTACGATTTAATGCTGCCATAGGTGAATATTCAAGAATAAGTAGTTTGTTGTAAAGTTGTAATATGTTTTCCCATTTATCGGCGCTGTCGGCTTTTTGGGTATGCCAAAAGGCAATAGCCGACTCCAGATGATAGCGGGTAAGCTGGTCGTCTTTTGCGGCGCGTATCAGGTAATGCGTACCACGCAATATTAGTTCGTCGTTCCACAGGCTGCTGTCCTGTTCGTCGTAAATAATGATCTCCCCATTTTTATCAATGCGGGCCTCAAACCTTGAAGCATGAAAACACATCAGCGAGAACAAGGCATTAACCTGCGGCAAATCGGTAGCATGGTTTTCTATCAGCAGATAAGTCAGGCGCATAGCTTCCAGGCAAAGATCTTTGCGCAGGTTAGTATTGCCGCTGGTAGAGTAATAGCCTTCGTTAAAAAGTAAATACAGGGTCAATAGCACAGTCTCCAACCGTTTGTTGATCTCTTTACGGTCCGGAAATTCAATTTTTACTTGCTGTTCG
>DATCXS010000258.1:0-9550 GCA_036565645.1 Mucilaginibacter sp. | reverse complement strand
TTAAATTGCCGGCCAAAAACTTTCTGACATTCAGTTCGGTATCTGTCAAACTTTTTGGCTTATAGAATACCTTAGCGGCCACCAACTCAGCCAGATTATCTTGCGACGGCTTATTGTTCAGTAAAAAGAAAACAGAGCCTTCGCCGCCTATGGTTCCGTTTGATTTAACTTTATACAGACCGGCATTTGATAGCGGCCAGCGTTTGTACAGGCCCAAACGGGTTAATATTTTAAATGCGGCATCGGTCATTTCGTCGGTGCCGCCTACCAGGATATCGTTTGCATCGCCTTCTTTCAGCAGCATGACGGCATCCAGCAAGGCGCTTTCAAAGGATATACCTTTATGAACAAAAGTATTGTTGTAGCCGTGGCATTTTAATGATAAGGCTACCTGAGCTGCTACAGTGTTATGTGTAGATTGGATAAACGCCGTTGGCGGCAGCATCTCCTCTTCCAGTTCAATGATCCGGGTTAAAAACGATACGGTATCTTCCTGGCAACCTAAAGCCGTACCGGTAATTATCGCGCCGGGCATTTCGGTTTTGCCGTTGCGCAGGCATTGTAAAGCCGAAGCCACGCCCATTTTAACCATGCGGCTCATGCGGCGCGCCAGTTTTGGGTCAATGTAGTCTTTATAATCAGGTTCGATAGCAGTTAGGCGCGTACCGTAGTATTCGGTCAGTTCTGTCAAAAACGGAACATCGCCAAAGGTTTGTTGAGCGGTTATAGCAGCTGACGAGCGGATATAGATCTTCATATTTAAACAGCCGAAAATATTAATGATGTACAATTACCGCCAAACCCGAACGAGTTGGACAGCACATTTTTTATAGGCTGATCTTTAAAATATTCAGTTTCCGGCTTAAAAGGCAGCTCATGCATCTGCGTTTTAAAACGCAAGTTTGGATAGATCAGGCCATGTTTGATTGACAATACCGAAAACACCGCCTCGACCCCACCGCTGGCCCCAAGCGTATGCCCGGTAAATGATTTTGTCGAGCTCATGGGCGGAAAATGCGGTTCAAATAATCTTTTAATAGCTGTCCCTTCGGCGCTGTCGTTATTTGGGGTTCCTGTTCCGTGTAAATTTATGTAACTGATGTCAGCAGGTTGTAAACCGGCTTTGGTCAATGCACCCTGCATAGCCATGTATGAGCCAGTCCCATCCGGTGAGGACGCTGTTTGATGATAGGCGTCGTTACTATTGTTGTAACCACTTAAAGTGCCGTAGACGGGCTTATTTAAAGCCTGAGCGACTTTATCTGATACCAATACTACATACCCCGCACCTTCGCCCAGATTAAGGCCCTCGCGGGTATCGTCAAAAGGGCGACAATATTCCTTATCCAGGATCATCAGCGTATTGAAACCGTTTAGTGTAAACTTCGCCAAAGCATCCGCTCCACCGGCTACAACTACATCAAGCAGATCATTTTTGATCAATCGTGCGCCATAAAATATGGCGTTAGCAGATGATGAGCAAGCAGTACTAATGGTGGTCATGTAATCGGTAATGCCCAAAGCATCGGCAACTATCTCGGTAATACTGCCACATTCGTGGTCGAATATATTACGTAATTTACCCTTGTTATTATCTGCCAGAAAATCGACAAAAAAGTCCTCGCTTTTATCCATACCCCCAACCGTATTGGCTGACACAAAGCCCGTGCGCAGTTCGCTTAAATTGGGGATAGCGGCATCGTTCATGGCTTCGCGCGCAGCTACCAGGCTCAGCATTTTGGTACGGCTTAGTCGTGGTGATATACCTGCCAGATCTGCTAATTCTTCATTATTGAGTTTAACTTCAGCTACAGGTAACTCGCCTTTATGCCTTGTATTCAGTATAGTTATGTCGCCCATACCGGCTTTGCGCCCCTCAAAAGCAGACAGATGTCCGGCAACGTTATTACCTATGGCGGTAATCACGCCTACCCCTGCAATATAAACCGGTGAACTCATTTATATTTTGTCAATTATCAGATTGTCAAATATGGTATTTAAATTTTTACCTGAAAAAGGTATGGCATCGGCACTTTCGGCCTTTTCAACTAAAAACAGCACTGCTTTATAATCATCGTTCAATACATCAACCCAACCGCAAATGCAAGCCTGTAAAACGTTGTCAGCAAGCAGACCATTGATGTATTGCTCCATAAAACCTGCATCAAACTTTTCAAAGATAAAAAATGCGTCTTCGCCTTTAAAATTATTGCGGATACAGATCTCGCCGATCATAATATTAGGCAAGGTATATACAAACAGCGCCGGACTTGGTATGTCGGCCACGCTTTGCATATACTTCTGGTCGCTATCCAGGCTGGCGTTGGCATTGGTTAATACCAGGCCCACTTCTTCAGGTTTATATTTTTTAATATCAGCATCCTTCAACAAAACTTCGGCAGCCAGCCAGCCCAGTTTGCACAGGTTATCCATTTTATAAAACTTTGGATATGTTACCCCCAGATGCTGGTAAACTGACAATAAAAATGCGGGCAGATCAACATCGCGGTTCTCAAAAACCGGGCGCTCGTTATGATAAACCACATGCTTTGTTATGGTGACGTTTGATGTTATGTAATTGTTTATATTCAAGTATTTAATTATCTGATTATAAATTTCTTATATTTTACAAAATGCCAGTTTGTCAGTAAATATTCAGGCCTGTTTGCTAAACAAAACGGCTGCATTGCAACCGCCAAAACCCGATGCCGTTTTTAAACAAGTCTCTATTCTTTTCGGCGTGAGGCGGGTGCAGATATTTATGGGGCTACTCACGCCCATTGTCTCAAAACCTAAAGTCGGCAGGATCACATTTTGTTTGAGCGATTGAACGGAAATAATCGACTCGATCAATCCCGCTGCTCCCAAAGTATGTCCGTAATAACCTTTCAAGCTATTTGCGGGGACGGCATCCAAGCCAGCCAGCGCGATAGCCTTAGCCTCCATTTCGTCATTGTAACTGGTGGCTGTTCCGTGTGCCGAAATCAGATCCACATCCCCTGTAGCCAATCCGGCGATAGTGAGCGTGCGTTCAATTGCCTCAGAAAGCTCCTTTCCTGTCCGCGATGGCGCTGAAATATGGTTAGCATCGTTTGATACTGCGCCACTTAGAACTTTGACCCTATCGGCATATTTGGGGTTTGTTGAAAGGATCATGGTAGCGGCTCCTTCGCCTAAGGTTATGCCGGTTCGGTTTTCATCAAACGGCTTACAGGGTTCTGCACTAATAGCCTGAAAGGACTGAAAGCCCGACAATACAAACTTGCTGATCTCGTCAGCACCCACAACAACCGCGGTTTCATATTTACCTGATTGCAATAAGCGCATTCCGGTCAGAATTGCCATAATGCCTGATATGCAGGCATTAGATACCACCAGGGGTTGATTGACAAAACCAAAATACTTAGCGACAATATTGGCCGAGGTATGTAAAGCGACTTTATGCTGCAGATCAGGATCATCAGCATCGGTGGCCAGCAAGCTGATATTCCCTTTAGTTGAGGACACGATCAGGATAGTTTTATCGCTTCGGACATCGACCCCTGCATCTTTCAAAGCTTCCTCAACAGATACTATAAGTAAGCGCTCGAACTTACTGTTTTTTAATTGATTATCTTTTATACTTTCGTTATAGTTAAACAGCGAAGCATAGAAATCGGTATCAGAAATTGCTTTATTTTGATGTTTTTGGATACCTGAAATACCTTGCATGATGCGCTCAAAGTTTTGAGCGGTAGTTGTGCCTATGGGCGAGTAAATGTTATCGGCAACTATGTAAACCGCAGGCATTATTGATTGATAAATATTTTCATTTCGCATTGCGCCACCTCCACCTCGTTACACCATATTTTACCGGATACGATGCCTGCATCGAACACCTGCACCTCTATTTTCACTTCGGTAAACAACACATCCCCTACCTTAGGCAGATGGTAGATCTCAAAGTTTTTCACCTGGCCAATATAACCATTGGCTACAGGGCGATTCTCTATACGCGCCATATTACCTGAACCCGCAGCAGCAGTTTGAGCCATGTTTTCCATCAGGCCGGCTTCACTGAACTCGCCATCTATCACAAAAATATTGTCGGCTGTTATGGTAAAGCTGGTGCGGGTGATATTATCGTCAGAAAACAACAGTTCGTCCACCATGACAAATGGCGGCTTTTGCGGAATTAGTGATAATATGCTTTCTGCTTCGGTCATGAGTATAAGCCGCCGTTTATAGATAAAACTTCGCCGGTAATATACGAAGCTTCTTTGGATGCTAAAAATCCGACGGCATGCGCTACCTCTTCAGGTAAACCAAAACGATTTATGGGGATATTTCTTTTAAGCTCTTTCTCATCTAAGCCTTCGGTCATATCTGTTTTAATAAAGCCCGGAGCTACCGCATTAACGGTAATACCGCTACGGCCCACCTCCTGGGCCAGGGCCTTGGTAGCCCCAATTACCCCCGCTTTAGCGGCCGAATAATTAGTTTGCCCCGGCAAGCCTTTTAAGCCCGATAAGGACACCATATTAACAATGCGGCCATAACGGTTCATCATCATACCCTCGAGCACCAAACGGGTAATATAAAAGAAACTATTGAGGCTGGTGTTAATTACGCTATCCCATTGCTCGTCTTTTAACCAAACCATCAGACTGTCATCGCGGATACCGGCGTTGTTTACCAGCACTTCAATGCTTTTGTCATTATTAGCGTTGATCCAGGCTTCAAGCGTTTGTTTTATTTGTGCCTTATCGGCTACATCAAACTGCAACAGTTCGCCGTTGCTTCCGGCTTGTTTAACCAGTTCAAGAGTCTTGTTGGCTTCGCCGGTATTGCTTTTATAATTAATGAGCACATAATAGCCCATAGCGGCCATTTTTTGGCAAATAGCTCTGCCTATTCCTCTTGATCCGCCGGTAATGAGTGCACATTTAGCCCCCTCTAAATCTCCCCCGGAAGGGGATACTTTTTGATCTATGTTTTGAGTTGTCATGACTTTATTTTCAAGTCCTTCCTACCGGGGAGGATTTAGGAGGGGCTCGCTAAAAACTGTTTCACCTTCTCCATTTCCTTATACCTCGGCGCGTCTTCAACAAACTTAGGGAATATCTCTCTAACCTGTTTATACAGGGCCAACGTTTTGGGGGCCAGTTTATCCTGACAATTCAGGTAATCTATGGCTTGAGCGATAGTCATTATCTGAATAGAAAGCACACTGAACGCATTATCAATCACTCTCGAGGTCATTAAAGCTGCGTTGCAGCCCATGCTCACAATATCCTGGTTGTCATTGTTATTAGGGATGCTATGTACGTACATGGGGAATGACAGGGTCTGATTTTCTGCAACGGTCGAGGTTGCTGTAAACTGCACGCCCTGCATCCCAAAGTTAAAGCCTAAAACACCCAGGTTCACAAACGGCGGGAATTTCAGGTTCAGCTTGTCATTCAATAAATAGTTTAACTGACGCTCTGAAAGCATTGACAGCTTGGTGATGGCGATCTTTAACTTATCCATTTCCAGCGATACATAATCGCCGTGGAAATTACCGCCGTGGAAAACATTTTGGTTTACATGGTCAATCACCGGGTTGTCATTAACCGAGTTTAGCTCGTTCACCAATACTTCTTCGGCTTGGGCGATGGTATCCAATATCGGACCTAATACCTGAGTTACGCAGCGTAACGAATAGTATTCCTGCACTTTATCTTCAAATACTTCCTGGTCGATATTGTCCGGGTGGTATAAATGATCTGTACGGCTGCGGATCATCTTGCTGCCTGCTAAAATATCGCGCAACATGGCGGCAACTTTATTCTGGCCCTTGTGATGTTTAACGATGTTCAGCTCGTGCGAGTAATGATCGTCATAAGCCTGTACGATCTCGTTAGTCATAGCAGAAAACATAGCCGCCCAATCAAGCAGCTTATGCGCCTGTATGATGTTGACCATGCCAATACCGGTCATAGCCGAGGTACCGTTTATGGTAGCCAAACCCTCGCGTATATGAATGGAGAGCGGTTTGATGTTCAGTTTCTTGAAAACGCCGGTTGTTGGCTGGATGGTTTCTTCGTAAATCACCTCGCCCTCGCCTATCAACACCAAACCTAAATGCGCCAATTGTACCAGGTCGCCGCTTGCGCCAACACCGCCATGATCAAAGATACATGGGGTTATGTCTTTATTGATAAGCTCTTTAAGCAGCTCAACTATATCCGTGTGTACACCTGAGAAACCCTGGATCAGACTGTTCAAACGCGCAATCATCAATGCTTTTGCCTGTAGCGGGGTCAATAAATTACCGCTGCCCGAGCTATGGCTGCGGATGAGGTTATATTGCAATTGCAGTAAATTCTCTTCGCTCACCTTGTATTGCGCCATAGGGCCAAAGCCGGTGTTGATGCCGTAAATCAGTTTATTAGACGAGAAATTTTGCAGAAACTTAAAGTTAGTCTCAATTTTAGTTAAAGCTGAGGGTGATAAAGCAACCGGCTTCTGGTTAAAAACAATGTCGTTAAAGTCGGCTAAAGAAAGGACATCCTGTCCAACAGTTATCATAGGGCGAATATTAATAATCAAATCTCTTAAACCCAAACACAGCTTAATAGTTTGCTGTTGATGGGTGACAAATATAATTCTTTTTGTCATTTCGACCGTAGGGAGAAATCTTATCCGGGCGATAACAGAAGCAACTGCTATTAAACCCGTTTATCAATAAACCTAACCGGCTTACGTATACCTTCAGGAAACTGCATTTTCTGTATCTGCTCCGCACTTACATAGCTAACATGCGGACTAACCCTTAACCTGGCTTGCAAATATGCGCGGATACGGTTATCGCAAGCCTTAGTGTCATTTAAGGGCAGCAGGTGTAGTAATACTTCATCCATACCCAACTCGTTCGAATAAACCTCGACTACATAATCCAGCACCTCTTCCATTTCGTTCAAAAGATCAAACATGGACGGCGGATATAATGTGGTACCCTTAAACTTAATCATCTGCTTTTTGCGGCCGATGATGGGCGATAAACGCATTGTATTTCTTCCGCAGGCACATGGCTCGTCAAAATACATACATATATCGCCGGTTTTGTAGCGCAACAGCGGCATGCCTTCAACGCCCAGGGTAGTAATGGTAAGCTCGCCCGGCGTTTTTGCAGGTACAGGGTTGTTGTCTTCGTCCAATAGCTCGGTTATCACCAGGTCGGCTTGTAAATGGCCGCCATGACCTTCGCTGCATTCGGTAAAGGCGGTTTGCATTTCGGTTGATGCATAGGTCGAGTATAGTTTAATATCCCAGGCTTCGGTTATTTTTTTTCCGAGTATGTTCAGCGAAAAATCAGTATTGCGGATATTTTCACCAATACAGATCGCTTTGTTTACCGACGTTTGGTTAAGATCGATATTATGGTCTTTAGCAGCTTGTATCAGCTTTAAAATAAAAGAGGGCACTGCTACTATCGCCGTTGGTTTTAAGCGCTGTATGGTCTCTAATTGCAGCGAGGGTACACCTGGGCCCAGACGAATGATCCCTGCACCCATTTTGCGCAAACCGGAGTAATAAGCAATCCCCGCCATAAACTGACGGTCGAGCGTCAGCATCAACTGGTAAATATCTTCGCGATTGCCATCGGCACAAACGAAAGAATTATATTCATTCAAGGTTAGCCGGTTCAGGTCATTTTCCGTCAGTCCGATAGTAACCGGGCTGCCCAAAGTACCTGATGTTGAAGCGTATTCAATGATCTGATCTTTCGGCACGCATAAAAAATCGCTGTTACGACGCTGCAGATCCTCTTTATGAGTAGTTGGGATGCGGCGCAGATCATCTAAAGTTTTGATGCTATTAACATCGATATGATGCCGGGCAAACAACTCGCGATAAAACGGGGAGTTTTGGCTTACATGTGCTAATAGTTGCTGTAGCTTTTGCTCCTGGGTAGTTCTCAGAATATCGGCGCTAAGGATGATGCTCATATAGGCAAAGAAACAAAATTTAAAGAAAATGGTTGTCATTTAATCTATACACACGCTAAGCAAAGCGTGAAAGCCTGTGGATAGATTTCTCAAATCGTTTTTGGACAATCTGATTAGTTTTTTAATTTGTATTGTTTAAAAAAGTTCCAGATCTCCTGGCAGGCATTCAGGTTGTGCGTGGTTTTGCCGATAATAAACTTGGGGAAATATTGCCAGCCGCCGGGCCAGGTATGGCCGCCGTTTTTAATGGTATAACTTATTACTTTAAAGCCGGTTTTCTGATTTCGATATTCCTCTTTCAGGATACTGGTGCCGTCGTGTGCTTTATCGGCAATGTTAGTTATATGTGGGTTTTTACTACAATTATCCAGGGCTATCCATTTGTCAATAATAGCTTGATGCGAAAAGATACTGCAGCCAAAAAGCTTTCCGCCGTCAATAGAAACAATCGGGTCCTTAGTGCCGTGCATGTAGATCACCGGCATTGGTTTTTCCAGGTCGTAACCTTCGCCCACATCCAGCGTGGCCGCAACGACGGCTATAGCTGCTATGCGCTTATGCAGTTGGCAGGCCAGGCGCGTAGTCATAAAACCACCATTTGAAATACCTGTCACATATATCCTGGCCCCATCAATGTTATAGGTTTTAACCATATAATCTATCAGGTGATCGATGAATTTAACATCGTCAATGCCATGCAAATTTGCACCGTCATGCCAAAAATGTTTGGATGCCGGGCAAACAACCACAAACTTTTCCTTTTCGGCCAATGGCCTGAAATCTGCGAGATGAAACATCCCTTTAGTACTGGCAAAAGCGCCATGCAGTGAAATAACCAGTGGCAATTTATTATTATTTGTGCTGCCGGTTGGGATATAGGTTAAAAAAGCTCGCTTGTTACCATCGACTATCATATCGCTCTTAACCTGCTTATCTGGATATTGCGCAGAGGCCTTTAAAAAACTAAACGATAATAACATAAAGCACAGATAACGCATAATTTGAATTGATTAATAACCATTAAAGTTAAAAACGTTTATTTTAACTGCTCAGTTTTTAAAACCCTTTGTATAATTTGCAGTTATAAGGACAGGCATTCTGTATTGGCCTTAGTAAACACAACATTATGAAAACAATTAAAGCATTATTAATAGCAGTATTTACGGTGGCTACGTTCAGTATAGCGCAGGCGCAGATAAAATTACCGCCGCCGCCACCGCATCCGGCACATCCGCCGCTGCCTAAAATACATTTACGCCTGCATAACCCGCCACCACCACCGGCGCCACCTCATCGTAAAGTGGTAGTGGTTAAGCATAGCAAGCATGTGGTTAGGCGCCATTATTATTACAAAAACGGCGTACGCCATTACAAAACTTACTAAAAAGAAAAGAGCCGCTCATCAATGATGAAGCGGCTTCTTTTTTTTTAATTTTCTTTTTAACAGGCTTGGCTGCCCGTGTCACGGCGCTTTCCAGTTTAATTTTTCTGCCAGGCGATATTTAGCCCGTTGTACCCGGGTAATTGTCGTCCTGGTCATCCATCATGGCAGGATCAGTGAAATCATTTTCAATCAT
>DATCXS010000416.1:0-20834 GCA_036565645.1 Mucilaginibacter sp. | reverse complement strand
ACGCGACCGCCGCTTGTGGATCGGTGATACCTACCTTGAGTCGTTAGCTAATTTATATTCATTTCATAATGACAGTTTAACCAAGCGCTGTCTTTACCTGCTAGCTGGCCTGGCTAATGAGGATGGTATATTGAGTGCTGATGTTTTTGAATTACCCGAACCGCATTCTCATAACACCCGGCTACTGGATTATTGCTACCTGTACAACGTCGCTTTAAAAGAATATGTAGCAGGAACGGGGGATAAACAAACCGGCCTTGATCTGTGGCCCGTTGCCAAAAAACAATTGGACATAGCCCGCAAATATGCCCTGCCCGACGGGATGATGGATTATGAGAAAGCCAATAAAGAATGGTGGATTTTCTTTGACTGGAAGGATGGCCTGGATAAACAGGCACCGCTGCAAGGCATTACTATTTATACCTTAAATCAGACTTATGAGCTGGCCAAAATGCTGGGCAAAGAAAATGAGGTAGCCGATTTACCGGCTTTTGCCAGAAAACTTAAAAATGCAGCACATAAAAACCTGTACGATAAAAAGTCAGGGTTGTTTATAAGCGGAAAAGATAGGCAGATCTCCTACGGTGGCCAGGCCTGGATAATTTTGAGTGGCGTAGCGACAAAGGCAGAGGCCCAGCGTGCATTGAAAGCATTGCCTGCTGTTAAGAATGCGGTGCATCCGGGAGCGCCGTATATGTACCATTATTACGTCGCGGCACTAATAGCCAGCGGATTGAATGCCGAAGCTAAAGAAGCTGTTATAGATTACTGGGGCGGTATGATAAAAAAAGGTGCAGATACTTTCTGGGAAGTTTATGACCCTGCTGATGAATTTAAATCGCCCTATGGATTTTTCCCGATTAACAGTTATTGCCATGCCTGGAGCTGTACGCCGGTGTATTTTATAAGGAAGTATCCGGAGATATTTCAGCGATAGCGAGATTGTTTACCCCAATAAATAAATTAGGTTACATCAACTCAAATTTTTAATTTGGATACATGAAATCTGACTTTACTTATCAAATGAACAATCGCCTAAAGATCGGCCTTTCTATGGCCGGCATTCTGTTTTGCAGTACTGCTTTTGCACAATCGCCGGCAGCAAGATCTTTTGCAGATGCTGTTGTACAGGAAGAAACCAGCAATTCGCAACTACAGCAACTTGCGCATGAACTTTGTGATGACATTGGACCGCGACTGGTGGGCACACCACAAATGGACAAAGCAGGCGACTGGGCGGTGGCCACCTACAAAAGATGGGGCATCCAGGCGAAGAAAGAAAACTGGGGCGTATGGCGCGGCTGGGAGCGCGGCATCACCCACATTGACATGATCGAGCCGCGCGTAAAATCATTAGAAGGCACACAACTGGCCTGGAGCCCGGGTATGGGTAAAAAAACGGTAACTGCTAAAACCATCATCATTCCTGATTTGGAAGATTCTGCTGCCTTTAAAAAATGGCTTCCTAATGTTAAAGGTAAAATTGTATTGATCTCGATGTGTCAGCCAACCGGGCGGCCGAATGATAACTGGAAAGAGTTTGGTTTAAAAGAATCGATTGATAAAATGAACGAAGAACGCAAGGTGCAAACTGCTGCCTGGGCCAATCGCATTAAAAAAACCGGATACAACGGTACTACTTTGCCTGTTGCTTTGGAGAATGCCGGTGCGGTAGGCATCATCAGCAATTATTGGTCGGCGGGCTTTGGGGTTGATAAGATATTCGGCGCTTACACTAAAAAGGTGCCGACAGTTGATGTTGCTTTAGAGGATTATGGCATGATCTATCGTTTAACTGATGCGGGAACCCCTCCTACTATCAGCCTGCATACAGAGTCAAAAGAACTGGGCGAAGTACCCACTTTTAATACCATTGCAGAAATTAAAGGCACCGAAAAACCAGACGAGTACGTAATGCTATCGGCACACTTTGATTCGTGGGATGGCGGTACAGGGGCAACTGATAACGGTACCGGCACCTTGACCATGATGGAAGCTATGCGATTGCTAAAGAAATTTTATCCACACCCTAAACGTACCATATTGGTTGGTCATTGGGCCAGCGAGGAAGAAGGCCTGAATGGCTCGCGCGCTTTTGTTGAGGATCACCCCGAAATTGTAAAGAACCTGCAGGCGCTGTTTAACCAGGATAACGGTACCGGCCGTATTGTAAATCTTTCAGGTTCAGGCTATGAGGATGCCAAAGATTTCTTTACCCGTTGGTTATCTGCCGTACCGGACACTATCAAAAACAGAATAAAAACCAACTTTCCAGGCTCACCGGGTGGCGGTGGTTCTGACTATGCATCGTTTGATATTGTCGGCGCGCCAGGCTTTTCGATGGGATCGCTGAACTGGGCATATGGCAATTACACCTGGCATACCAACCGCGATACTTACGACAAGATAGTTTTTGATGACCTGAAAAATAACGCCATGTTCACCGCTATATTGGTTTATATGGCCAGTGAAGATCCGGAGAAAACAAAGAATATCAAGGCACAGGGCATTAAATGGCCAAAGCCGGTTAGGCAGGCTAACCGTCGCGGCGGTTTAGATAAGTAACCGTAATAAAAATCAAAGCCGCTTTATATTGAAGCGGCTTTTTAATTCTAATTACTGAACCACTACCTTTGGTGGTAGGTCTGGGTTGCAGGGTATTTTATGTAGTATAGATAATAATCAAAGCGCATATTATTTGCTCCATAATCAATCTGTTTTCACTAAAACAAATAACTTTGCTTTATTCATTATGGCAATGCTCAAAGTCAGCGAGTTGTATATCTATCCCATTAAATCGTTAGGCGGTATTAAAATCGATAAAGCTTTTGTTACCGACCGGGGTTTTCAGTATGATCGACGATGGATGCTGATCGATAAAAACAATCGTTTTATTTCGCAGCGCGAACATGCCGAAATGGCTTTGTTAACGCCGCATATCGACGGCGAATATCTGACTGTCTCGGCTCCTGACGGAACTTCAATTAACATCCCGCTGCATATTGATAATCAAGAACTTATAACCGTTAGCGTTTGGGATGACACATGCCATGCACAATTGATTGATAAGGCTGCAGATGATTGGTTCAGCTCGCAATTAAACCTAAATGTAAGGCTTGTGTTTATGCCTGACAAAACACTGCGTTTCACCGACCCCAAATACACCCGTGACGAACAAATAACCTCATTTTCTGACGCCTACCCTTTTATGATGATCGGGCAGGCATCGCTCGACGACCTGAACCAGCGGCTGGAAAAACCATCGCCTGTTAATCGTTTCAGACCGAATATTGTGTTTACCGGGGGCATTCCGTATCAGGAAGATACCATGAATGATTTTACCATTAACAATATTGGATTTAACGGAGTGAAACTGTGTGCCCGCTGTAATATCATTACCATTGATCAAAGCACAGCCATATCAGCTAAAGAACCTACCAAAACGCTGGCATCTTACCGGGCCAGGGATAATAAAATATACTTTGGTCAAAACCTGGTGCACAACCGTACCGGCGTTATCTCTGTAGGCGATGAAATATACCAGCTTACCCAACATTTTGAAGACCGATTCATCATCATCTGACAATCATGAAACCAACCATAACTATCGAATATTGTCCTAAATGTCATTGGCTTTTGCGGGCAGCCTACATGGCGCAGGAACTGCTCACCACATTTGAGGACGACCTTTACGGCATAACCCTGCATCCCAGCGAAATTGCCGGGCGTTATATCATCAGCTTAAATAATGAAAAGCTGTTTGACCGCAAAGAACAGGGCCGTTTCCCCGACATCAAAGAATTAAAACAATTAGTGCGCGATAAGGTTAATCCCGGTAAGAGTTTGGGGCACTCTGATGCCATTGTAAAATAAGTATAGTAAATCGGTATTATTAATTGTATTAATTATATTTGTTAGTTATTAACTTTAAAAATGCTATCGAAAAAAACTAAATATGCTATTAAAGCATTAGTGATTCTTGGGAAAAATACAGACAAACCTCCGATGCAGATTTCAAAAATTGCAGAAGAAGAACGGATACCCAAAAAATTTCTTGAACAAATATTACTTGATATGCGCAATGCCGGTTTTTTATACAGTAAAAAGGGCGCCGGCGGCGGTTATGCATTAAATAAAGACCCAAAAGACATCTACCTGGTAAGTGTAATGCGCATTACCGATGGCCCGCTGGCTATGGTACCTTGTGCCAGTATCAACTTTTATCATAAATGCGACGAATGCCACTCTGAAACCTCTTGTGGTATCCGTAATGTTTTTATTGACGTTCGCGATGCGACACTCAAGATCCTATCAGAAACCAGCATTGCTGATGTGATAGCCCGCGAAACCAAACTGATAAATGTGTGACCCTCGTCAATCATTAAATTGTAAAATAAACCTTTTTTAAATTATATTCTACCAATTCCATATACTATGTATATCTTTGGTGAAAAAATACACCTCCTGCATATATAGGGAGTTTTAAAAATACATTTAAGCATATGCAAAGCTTCAGAACCGAACTCGAAAATCCTGTTGTTGAACAAGATATTATCAGTCTTGAAAAGAAGATCCGTGAGTTTCGTGACGGAACAATTCATGATGAGAAATTTAGAAGCTTACGTTTAGCCAGAGGTATTTATGGTCAGCGTCAGCCGGGTGTGCAGATGGTGCGCATTAAATTACCTTTCGGTAAGGTAACTTTTAAACAGTTGCTGCGTATTGCCGATGTATCGGACGAATATGCAAGCCGCAATCTGCACTTAACTACCCGCCAGGATATACAAATACATTACGTCAGTTTAGACCGTACACCCCAGCTTTGGGCCGATCTGCAAAAGGATGATGTAACTATTCGCGAAGCCTGCGGAAACACCGTTCGTAACGTTACCGCCTCACCTACGGCAGGTATCGACCCGAACGAGCCTTTTGATGTATCGCCTTATGCCCAGGGCACTTTTGAATACCTGTTGCGTAACCCTGTTAATCAGGATATGCCGCGTAAATTCAAGATTGGTTTCTCGGCAAGCGACGAAGATTCTGCATTCTCTTTTGCTCATGATGTGGGTCTTATCCCTAAAATAAACGCCAATGGCGAGCGTGGCTTTAAATTAACGCTGGGTGGTGGTTTAGGTGCTCAGCCTATATTGGGTACTGTTGTCGAAGATTTTTTACCTGAAGATCAGCTTGTTCCATATATTGAATCGATCATACGTGTATTTGACCGTTATGGCGAGCGTACTAACCGAAACAAAGCCAGGTTTAAATATGTAGTTCAAAAATTTGGCATGGAAGAGGTTCAGCGCCTCATGAAAATTGAAAGAATTGCCAATAAAGTTAAGTCATATAAAATAAATACAGATGCTATTCCGGTTCCGGCTATACCGGCCCCACGCGAGTTTGGCGAGGTAGCCATCAGTAACCCGCTGGGTTATGAGCAATGGCTGGCAACCAATGTATTTGAGCAAAAGCAAAAAGGTTATTATGGCGTGTACATTAAAGTACAAACCGGCGATATACCTACCGAAAAGGCCCGGAAGATGCTTGCTTTATTAGAACCCCTGGCAGGTGATGAGATCCGTGTTACACAAAATCAGGGTCTGCTGCTAAAATATATTCGCAAAGAAGCATTCCCTACCCTATATAATGGGTTGGCCGAATTAGGCATGGCTTCTCCGGGTTTTGACAGCGTGGCCGATGTAACCACCTGCCCCGGTACCGATACATGCAACCTGGGTATATCAAATAGTATGACGTTTGCACGTGTATTAGAAGATTTGATTGCCAATGAGTATGCAGACCTCATTTATAACCGTGATATCAAGATAAAAATAAGCGGCTGTATGAACTCATGCGGTCAGCATAGCATGGCGCCAATTGGATTTCATGGCAGCTCGTTAAAAGCCGGTGCTAAAGTATTGCCCTCAATGCAGGTGATGCTAGGCGGCGGTATTGTCGGTGATGGTATTGGCCGTGCAGGCGAGCGTGTGATCAAGATTCCTGCAAAACGCGCTACACAGGTATTGAGAGATATTCTGGACGACTATCAGGCAAATTCTCTTGAAAACGAGATCTTCAATAATTATTATGACAGGCAAGGTAAAGATTATTTTTATCAGATGTTAAAACCATTAGCCGACCTTACCACACTGACCGATGAGGACTTTGTAGATTGGGGCCACGTAGAAAGCTATGAGAAAGCAATCGGCGTAGGTGAATGTGCCGGCGTGGTTATAGACTTGGTGGCTACCTTGCTTTATGAGTGTGATGAAAAGCTGGAATGGGCAAATGAATCATTTACTGCAGGTGTATGGGCCGATGCTATTTATCATTCATATAACGTGTTTATGAACGCGGCTAAAGCGCTGTTATTAGACAAAGGTGTTAATGCCAGCACCCAGATTGGCATTATAAAAGAATTTGATGCACAATATGTTAGCACCGGCGAGTTTGCGTTAAACACTAGCTTTAACGACCTGATCACTCAGATTAATCAAAATGAGCCTTCAGAACAGTTTGCAACGTTGTACATGGCTTCGGCTGCTGATTTTCTGGAAGGCGTAAAAACTAAAAGAGAAGCTATATTGCAATCATAGTTAATGTCTGCCTTGTATCAACCACACAGAAACTAAATGACTTTGTTACCGGAAAATAACGAGTTAACTTCTATTCAGGAAGAGAAAAGCGGAGGCAACCAGTTGTTTCCGGTTTTTTTGAAGCTGAACCAATTACATACGATGCTGATCGGCGCCGGCAGTGTTGGTTTAGAGAAACTGAGAGCTATCCTGCACAATAGTCGGGAGGCAAGAGTTACCGTGATTGCCAAATCAGTGATTCAGGGCGTTTATGACTTATCGGTAGCTTATCCTTCTGTAAAAATTATCGAAAAAGCTTTCAGCGATGAAGACCTGGACAATGTAGATTTGGTAATTGCAGCCACAGATAATTCTGAGTTAAATACTTACATCCGCGAATCGGCACATCAACGAAAGTTATTGATTAATGTAGCAGATAAGCCCGATCTTTGCGATTTTTACCTGGGTTCTATCGTACAAAAAGGTGATTTAAAGATTGGTATATCAACCAATGGCAAATCGCCTACCATAGCCAAACGTTTACGCGAGGTATTAGACGAAAACATTCCGCACGAACTGGACCAGTCGCTGCAACACATGAGCCAGTTACGCGAAACCCTGTCCGGCGATTTTGCTGATAAGGTAAAAAAGCTCAATAAAGTTACCGCAGCACTTGTCGAACAAAAAAATGAGCGCAAAAATTTAAAATGGCTCATCTGGCTTTCTATTGTCTTTGCACTTGCAGTAACCGTAACTGCACTTTGGTATAACGAACCTGCTTTTAAAGGATATGTACAGGACATCAATCCTACGTTTTATTATTTCCTGGGTGCCGGTTTTGTATTTGCCATGATAGATGGCGCCATTGGTATGTCCTACGGTGTTACCTCAACCACGTTCTCTATATCTATGGGCGTCCCCCCTGCTTCTGCAAGTATGGGTGTGCACCTGTCCGAAATTATGAGTAATGGTATTGCCGGGTGGATGCACTACCGCATGGGCAACATCAACTGGAAGCTATTTAAATCGTTACTGGTGCCAGGGATAATTGGCGCGGTAGCCGGTGCCTATTTATTATCCTCGCTCGAGCATTACAGCATGTATACAAGACCTTTTGTCTCGTTGTATACGCTTATTTTGGGTGTGGTGATATTAATGAAAGCCATCAACCTAAAACGTAAACCAGGCCAGAAAAAAATCAAAAAGATTTCGCTTTTAGGATTTGGCGGTGGTTTTATAGATGCAGTTGGCGGCGGTGGCTGGGGGTCAATTGTATTATCGAGTTTAATTGCCGGTGGTCGCAATGCACGTTTTTCATTGGGTACTGTTAAACTTTCGCGTTTTTTTATAGCATTAATGAGCTCGCTTACCTTTATTACCATGTTAAACGGTAAACATTGGGATGCCGTAGCCGGATTGGTATTTGGCAGCGCCCTGGCATCCCCTATAGCCGCCAAAATATCCAACAAAATATCAACCAAGACCATTATGATTGCGGTGGCCATAATAGTTATGCTTACAAGTTTAAGAAGCATTGTTAACTTTGCAGAAAAAATATTATAATGAATACTCAGGCAGAAGATATAAAGCAATTAACAGCAGGACTTGATCCGGTTGCTGCTTTGACCAAATTGGCCGGACATTTCCCTAATCAAATTGTGTTTTCAAGCAGCTTTGGCTGGGAAGATCAGGCTATTACGCACATGATATTTGCCAATGACCTGCCTATTAAAATTTTTACTTTAGAAACAGGCCGCATATTTCCGGAGACTTACTACGTATGGAACCGTACTATGGAAATATATGGCAAAACCATATTTGCTTATTATCCGCAGCACGAGGCGCTTGAGCGTATGTTGAATGAAAAAGGACCGAGCAGCTTTTATGAATCTGTAGAGAATCGTAAAGAATGCTGCGGCATCCGTAAGGTAGAGCCTTTAAACCGTGCTTTGGCAGGCAATAAATGCTGGATAACCGGTATCCGCGCCGAGCAATCTGTTAACCGTCAGGATATGCATAATGTGGAGTGGGATGATCAGCATAACCTGGTGAAGTTTCATCCTATTTTTGACTGGACTTTAGACGATGTAAAAGCATACATCAAACAATATAATATACCTTATAATACTTTGCATGACCGTGGTTTCCCCAGCATTGGGTGCCAGCCATGTACAAGAGCGATAAGGGAAGGCGAAGATTTTAGAGCAGGACGCTGGTGGTGGGAAGACCAATCAAAAAAAGAATGCGGCCTGCATGAGTTAATAATTGACAATAAATAATAAAGATAATTATTGATAGTAGTGACGGTTTGAATCCCATTCACTCAATCACTCATTCACTAATTCACTAATTAACACACATGAGTAAACACAATCAACTGGATTATTTAGACGAGCTTGAAGCAGAAGCTATCCACATTCTGCGCGAAGTAGCCGGCCAGTTTGAGCGCCCTGCGCTTTTATTTTCGGGAGGGAAAGATTCTATTACCCTGGTACGTTTGGCCGAGAAGGCTTTCCGTCCGGGTAAATTTCCTTTTCCGCTGGTACATATTGATACCGGCCACAATTTTGTTGAAACCATCGAATATCGTGATGCTATGGTAAAACGCTTAGGCGAAAGACTCATTATAGGCAGCGTGCAGGATTCGATAGATCAGGGTAAGGTAGTTGAGCAAAAAGGTAAAAACGCCAGCCGTAATCCTTTGCAAACCGTTACGTTGTTAGACACTATTGCCGAAAATAAATTTGATGCTTGTATAGGCGGCGCCCGTCGTGATGAGGAGAAAGCCCGCGCTAAAGAACGCATTTTCTCGGTACGCGACGAGTTTGGCCAGTGGGATCCTAAACGCCAGCGCCCCGAGCTTTGGAATATTTATAATGGCAAGATCCATAAAGGCGAAAACGTTCGCGTGTTCCCTATCAGCAACTGGACCGAACTCGACGTTTGGAACTACATCCGCAGAGAAAAAATTGAGCTGCCATCCATATATTTTGCGCATGAGCGCGATACAATCATCCGCAATGGCCAGTTAATGGCTGCCAACCCTGCATTAAACATGGACAAAGATGATGTAATTCAGCGCCGTACCGTACGTTTCCGCACCGTAGGCGACATGACCTGTACTGCAGCGGTATCGTCTGAGGCATTTTTAATTGATGATATTATTAATGAAATCAGCACTTCAAGAATAAGCGAACGCGGCGCCCGTATGGACGACAAAGTATCAGAAGCTGCTATGGAAGACAGAAAGAAAGGTGGCTATTTTTAAGACCCCTACCCCCCTGAAGGGGGAACTAAAGTTTGATAAAACAATATTTAAATTGCGGTATCGGTGTCGGATAATAAATCCGACACCGAAAATCCGAAATCCGAAATAACAATTCATGGATATACTAAAATTTTTAACAGCAGGTAGTGTCGACGACGGCAAAAGCACGTTGATCGGTCGTTTATTATACGATAGCGATTCTATCCTGCTTGATCAATTGGAGGCATTGCAATCCTCAAACCGTAAAAACGACGATGGTAGCATTGATCTTGCTATTTTAACCGACGGCCTTAAAGCCGAGCGCGAGCAAGGTATCACTATTGACGTTGCCTATAAATACTTCCAAACCGATAAGCGCAAATTTATTATTGCCGATACCCCAGGCCATATTCAATATACCCGCAATATGGTTACCGGTGCTTCAAATGCAAATCTGGCTATTATTTTAGTCGATGCGCGTAAGGGGGTTATTGAGCAAACTATACGTCACTCCTTCCTGGTATCGTTATTGGGCATTCAGCAAGTAGTTTTGGCCATTAATAAAATGGACATGGTTGATTACAGCGAAGAAGTTTACAACAAGATTGTAGCCGACTATAAAGCACTGGCCGAAAAAGTAGGCTTAAAGAGAGTACACTACATCCCGGTAAGCGCACTTAAAGGCGACAATATTGTAAATAACTCAACCAACATGCCATGGTACAGCGGTGAAAGTTTGTTGTATTTTCTGGAAACCGTTGAGCTTGATGTTGATAACAGTACCGAGCATGCACGTTTCCCTGTGCAATGGGTTATCCGGCCTCAAACTGCCAAGCTGCATGACTATCGCGGATATGCCGGTCGTGTTTCAAGTGGTTCATTTAAAGTGAACGATAAAGTTACTGTGCTTCCATCGGGTGTTACCTCAACCGTAAGCAAGATCGAGGTATTTGATAAAGAACCTGAAGAAGCTACCGCAGGCATGTCAATTACCATGCATTTAAAGGATGATATTGACATTAGCCGCGGCGATATCCTGGTGAATAGCAATTACCAACCGCAAGTATCACAACTGATTGAAGCTGATCTGTGCTGGATGGATACCCGTGCTTTGGATACCAGCCACACTTATTTTATTCAGCATAACAGCAAACTAACACGCTGCAAAATTCAGGAGACTTTATACAAAGTAAACATCAATACTTTAGAGAAAGAACAAAGCGAGGAATTTAAACTAAACGATATCGGTCGTATTATTATCAAAACTGCCGATCCTTTGGCTTTTGATGCCTATGAGCAAAATAAAGCTAACGGTGGTGCCATCATCATCGACAGCCGTACTAATGTTACTGTAGGGGCCCTAATGCTACGTAATATAGCCGACTAACCAACCAAAGAATACATATCTCTATTTAAGCCCGGCATTGTCGGGCTTTTTTTGTTTTCGAACCACGCATACCCTATTAGCGTCTATAGCATTGCAGCAAAAAATAATGGTCTTGTCATTTCTACCATTCTTCACTATCGTTCTTAAAAAGGAAAGGTGCCAATAGTGAGTAGTGAGATTGCGTCGCGTTCATTTGGCCTTTGTCCTCATGTTCGAGAACCCAACATGACATCCATTTTATAGCGGTGCTTATCATTTCTGCCTTCGCAGTATTGGGAATTTCACTACTCAACCTGAGATCGCTACTGTGCCTATTGCTCTTCATGATAAGCCATTCGCATAAACTCAAGTACCTCCTCGTTGATATCTTCAACATTTAACACCCGCAAATGATGGTTAAACTGCTGCGACCCGGGTATCTGCCCTACTTTTTGAAAGCAGATGTTATCATAGTAAGGTTGCCTGAACGGAAACACTACATGAATAAAGTTCCTTCCCATTTGTGTCACCCAGGCTATGCGTTTATGCGCGTTAGATATGCCGATCATGGTCTTGGTAGGCTCGACCAGAATATCGCCTATCTTTTCAAATTCTGATAGAAAATGATTGTATAGTGCTAAAGCATGTGCCGATTTGCCGGCAAGGAATTGGGATACCGAGTTGTTTTCCATAGATTAAATACAAACGATGGCTGTCACCCCTGAGGCACTCGAAGGGTGAGCGCAAAGGCCTTTGCCCGCCGATGCTTCAAGAGCCTTGGCATGACAACGCTCTTTGCAACATCACTAATAATCTACAATATAGGCAAAATAGCTTCACTACCCCAACGCTCTTCAATACCCAAACCAAATAATGCGAAATCATACTTAACCGGATCGGCACGATCAAATTCGCGCAAGCGCTCGGTGAGTTCGACGGCGGTTTGCCAGTCGGTTTGTCTGCGGGTAATGAGTTTGAGCTTGCGGGCCACACGGTCGACATGCAGGTCGCAGGGCATAATGAGGTCTGAGGGTTTGATCTGATTCCAGATACCGAAGTCGACACCCTCATTGTCCTTGCGCACCATCCAGCGCAGAAACATATTCAGGCGCTTACAGGTTGATTTTTGTGAGGGCGACGACACATGTTTTTTGGTGCGATGCGGATAGTCGGGCAGCGAAAAGAAATAACTTCTGAAATGATTCAGACATTTTTCAACAGGTTCGTCGGCAGATTCTTCGCTATCGCTCAGAATGACAAATTTGTTGGGGATGAAAGCATCTTCCAACGAGATGGACCGCTCATAATGATATCTAAAGAAAGCAATAAAATACAGTGTATCAATATCATTAAACGTGCGATGTTTGAAATGCAACAGCTTTTTCAGGTCGATTTCCTCATGGTTCATGATAAAATCATAAGGGGCGCCGTCCATCAGGGCAATCAATTCTTTACATTTTTTGATGATGGTTGGGCGCTGCCCCCAGGCCAGGGTGGCCGCCCAGAAGCCCATGATCTCGATATCCTGCTTTTTGGTGAACAGATGCGGGATGCTTACGGGGTCGTTGGCAATAAAACCAGGTTGGTTATATTGGGCGACTTTGGCGTCGAGAAAAGCACGGAGGTTGTCTTGCATAGTTTATTATAATCGAGCCCTAACCGCTGCGTCATTGCAAGCGCAGCGTGGCAATCTCTGCGCGACAGTAACACCTTGCCATTGATTAGCGTGTGTAGAGATTGCTTCGCACCTTACAGCAATGACGCGTGGATGGTTATGATTAGCTGTTACGCCAATGCTTGCTTCAAATCATCCAACAAATCGTCCACATCCTCTACACCTACGCTTAAGCGCAGCAGGTTATCTACCACCCCCACTGCCTCGCGTGCTTCTTTGGGTATCGATGCGTGCGTCATGGTAACCGGATGATTGATCAGCGACTCCACCCCGCCCAGTGATTCGGCTAATGAGAACACTTTGAATGACGATGCTATGCGGAAAGTTTCTTTAAGATCGGCACCTTTTAGGGTGATGGATATCATCCCCCCAAAATCTTTCATTTGTTTTTTGGCGACTTCGTGGTTTGGGTGATCAGTAAAGCCCGGCCAGTATATCTTGTCGACCTTTGGATGCGTTTTCAGAAATTCGGCTATTTTGCGGCCGTTCTCGCAATGCGCCTTCATGCGCAGGTGCAGCGTTTTAATGCCGCGCAGCACCAGGAAACTATCCATCGGTCCCGGAGTTGCGCCGCACGAGTTGTAGATGAACCAAAGGCGTTTATACAGTTCCTCGTCATTCAACATCAGCGCACCCATTACTACGTCGCTGTGGCCGCCTATGTATTTGGTAACTGAATGCATCACCACATCGGCACCCATATCAATCGGATTTTGCAGGTATGGCGAAGCAAACGTATTGTCAACCACAGTCAGCAAACCTTTTTCTTTGCCGATCTGAGTTACCGCTGCAATATCCACGATCTGCATCGTCGGATTGGTTGGGGTTTCGATCCAGATCAGTTTGGTATTGGCATTTACATGCGCGCGAATGATCTCGGGGTTTGACAAGTCCAGAAAATGGAACTTGACACCATAATTGGCAAAAATCTTTGTAAAAATCCGGTAGGAACCACCGTATAGATCATTTCCGGTAATTACCTCATCACCGGGAACCAGCAGTTTCATTACCGCATCGGTAGCGGCCATCCCGCTCGAAAAAGCCAGCCCGAATTTAGCATTTTCTAACGCTGCCAGACAGTTCTCCAAAGCTTTACGGGTCGGATTGGTGCCGCGCGAATACTCATAGCCCTGATGCTCGCCCGGCGATTTCTGCCAGTAAGTAGAGGTTTGGTATATCGGCGTCATTACGGCGCCGGTTGACGGATCAGGCTCCTGACCCGCGTGAATTGCCTTGGTTGCGAATTTCATGTGATACTTTTTACTTATAATAAAAGCGTCATTGCGAGGAACGAAGGAATCTCTGCGCGACAGTTACAATTTGCTATTTATAAGCAAGTGTAGAGATTGCTTCGTACCTCGTAATGACGGATGGTGTTAGCGACGCTAACTATTTTATATTTAGCCTTCATTACTCATCATTCAGGCGCGAGCGGCTTAATATGCTCTCGCAAACAACACCCTCTGCGTCGACGGTTTTCCGGTCAGGATACATTTTCCTTCTTCTTGCTTGTTATTTAAAGGAATACAACGTATCGTCGCTTTGGTTTCGTCTTTTATGCGTTGTTCGGTTTCTGCGGTGCCGTCCCAGTGAGCTGACAGAAAGCCGGGCCTTTCATCTAACAGGCGTTTAAACTCTTCGTAGTCGTTAACTTCGGTAGTATTTTCGGTGCGGAAGTTGGCGGCTTTTTGGTAGATGTTCGTTTGAATCTCTTCTAACAATGTTTCTATCTTATTAGCCAAACCTTCCTGATTAACGGTTTCTTTCGTTTTAGTGTCACGACGTGCCAGTTCAACCGTTCCGTTTTGCATATCACGGCTGCCTATAGCTACACGCAATGGCACGCCTTTCAATTCATATTCGGCAAACTTAGCACCTGGGCGGTGTGTATCGCGGTTATCAAACTTAACTGAAATGCCTTTAGCTATCAATTCTTTACGCAGGCTATTTACATATGCAGTTATATTTTCCAGCTCTTCGTCATGCTTGTATATCGGCACAACTACCACCTGTATGGGCGCCAGTTTTGGCGGCAATACCAGGCCGGCATCGTCAGAGTGTGCCATAATGAGCGCACCGATCAAGCGGGTTGACACGCCCCAGGATGTCGCCCAGACATAATCCAGCTTATTTTCTTTGTTGGTGAATTTCACATCAAAAGCTTTGGCAAAATTCTGCCCTAAAAAGTGCGAGGTACCTGCCTGTAAAGCTTTACCGTCCTGCATCAAAGCTTCGATGCAATACGTATCCAACGCACCGGCAAAGCGCTCGTTTGGTGTTTTGCGGCCTCTTACTACCGGTAATGCCAAAAAGTTCTCTACAAAATCAGCATATACCTCCAGCATTTGCTCGGTTTCGGCAACAGCTTCTTCGGCGGTTGCATGGGCGGTATGTCCCTCCTGCCATAAAAACTCACTGGTACGGAGGAATAAGCGGGTACGCATTTCCCAGCGCATTACGTTGGCCCACTGGTTAACCAGTATGGGCAGGTCGCGATATGACTGAATCCAGCCGCGGTAGGTATTCCAAATAATGGTTTCTGATGTCGGGCGAATAATTAATTCTTCTTCCAGTTTGGCTTCCTCGTCTACTACGATATTGCCACTACCGTCATTTTTTAAACGGTAATGCGTTACCACAGCACACTCCTTAGCAAAACCTTCAACGTGGCTGGCTTCCTTCGAAAAAAATGATTTCGGAATAAGTAAGGGGAAATAGGCATTGCTGTGGCCGGTGTCTTTAAACATTTTGTCCAATACCGACTGCATTTTTTCCCAGATGGAATATCCGTATGGTTTAATAATCATACAGCCTCTAACCGGCGAATATTCAGCCATGTCGGCTTTTATAACCAGATCGTTATACCATTGCGAATAATCTTCCTCTTTACTAATAACGCCTTTACTCATTTGTTATGGAATATATTTTTGACTGTTTAATTACTTAATTTTGTGGTCAAATTTATAAATTTATACGTTATCATGCGCCAAATTAAACCATTGGCGCAAATTATAGTCAAATGCACATAACCAAACCTAAAATGAAAAGGGGCCTGCTAAAAGGAATTATTTTGATCAGTGCGGCTGCATTGAGTTCCTGTTCTACACTTACTGATATATCAAATAATAAAATTGCAGGCGATGATGTGTATTACACTAAAGCAAAAGCCGGCATATCTAATTACTACGTACCTGAATATGTGGAGCAGCCACTATTAAGAAACGACGATTATTATTACTACGGCGACTATGAATCACGTATCAGACGTTTTAGTTATGCGTCGCCATTTAGTTATGATGATGATTATTATGATAACTATGTGCCTTATGCCTCATCTTATTATCAGGATACTACCGAACAATATGCCTATGCGCCTGATGACTACACTTACGACCCTTATTATGATGATTTAGGTGTGTATTCGGCTTATGATTTTGGTTATGGTGACTACTGGGGTTATGACAACTTTGGTTACGGTATAGCTTACTCGACCTTTGTTTATAGCGGCGGCACCCGTGCTACGCATAGAAAAGACTATTCTCATTCAAATAACAACGAGGGCGTTTTTGTGAGGGCAAACGCGGGCAGGCATCATTATGGCAATTCAGCATTTGGCATTAGCGACGTTAACAGCGACAATGTGGCTAAGGCTACAGTACCGGCATTTACGCGCGGTAATACTGCTGCAACCGGTAGCCCGCGGTTTAAAAGTACCCGTCCGGGAGGCAGCAATGCCGTTTATCCCGGCCGCCCTGGTACAAATTCGGCCACCAGTCAAAACAGCATCAATGTAGTTGCAGGCACTAACCGGGCCATACGTCCTGCAGACCAAAACCCAAGAGCTGTTCGACCTATTATAGAGCGAACCATAGAGCGTGCACCTCCTTCATTACCCCCTTCGACATCGTCATCAAGCAGGAGTTCAAGCTCCACCAGTTCAAGTTCGGGCGGGGGCGGTGGTGGTTCAAGCAGCGGCGGCGGCGGCGGCAGACCGGTAAGGCCATAAACCCCCATCCCTTAAAAGGGAGATTAAAGGCAATAAATAAAATTTAAGTTATTCACCTAAAAAATACCCCTTCAAGGGGCAAAGGGGGCATGAAATTAAGATATATACTTTTTATAATTGCGTTTTTGGCAATTAGCACCAGCAGTTTTGCCCAATACGCCAAGGATGCGGTACGTTTTTCGACCACTCAAGCCGGCTCAACATCGCGCATTAAAGCGCTTGGCAACGCGGGTACGGCAGTGGGCGGCGACCTGTCGTCACTTAGCGGCAATCCGGCGGGTTTGGGTTATTTTACCCACTCCGAACTAAGCATTACGCCCGAGTTTGATAACTATAGTAATAAAACCTCCTATATAGGCCAGCCAAGTTCTGCAAAGCAGAATACGGTCAACTTCAGCAATGCGGGGATTGTGTTTTACAGCCAGTTAGATAAGCCCGCAGGAAGCAGCAGAAATAAAGGCTGGTTAAGCGTTAACTTTGGCGTGGGCTATAGTCGTACTAATAACTTTTATGAGCGCATACATTACGACGCTAAAAACGACGCCAATTCTATAACTGACTATTATGCAAGCCTGGCAAACGGGCAAGGTATAAGCGATGGCAGTTTGCAATCATGGGCATTTAAGGAGCACCTGATCGATGCTTACGGCACTACGTCAAACAATAGCTATCAAAGCAATGCCTTCCCGGGCGTGCAGCAAACGGGCTTTATATCGAGAACCGGCGGACAAAGCGGTTATGACATAGCTGTAGGTACCAATTATAGTAATAAATTATACCTGGGTTTGGGTGTGGGCGTAAGCGAAATCAGGTATCATACCAATACCAGTTTTAACGAAACAGGCGACCTGAGCGTATCAGAAAGTGGCAGCGCAGTTACCCGCGGCTTTAATTCAACCTACACACAATTTCAGGATACGAAAGGCGAAGGTTATAATGTTAAACTGGGCATACTCTACAAGATCTTCGAAAGTGTGCGCGCGGGTGCCACCATTACCACTCCTACTTATTATACCATTGACGATTCATTTAACGAGGGTTTGACCAATAACCTGAGCGGCGGCGGTGATTATGAATATGGACCTGCTAATTATCCTTTAAGCTATAACATGCGTACACCGTTTAAGTATGCTGGCGGCTTATCCATATTTATGGGTAACGTTGGTTTTATTACCGGCGATGTTGAGTACATCAATTACAGAACTACCCACATAAGCAGTAATGACGAGTATACCGGCGACTATGACAATGGCATTATCAAAAAGAATTATCGCGCGGCAGTTAATGCGCATGCGGGCGCGGAGATTAAGATAGCGAACATGTTATTCTTCCGTGGTGGCTACGGTATACAGGGCACCCCGCTTAAAGGCGGCGCAAATACAAAGTTGGTCACTGGCGGCCTGGGCTATCATATTGGTAATTACTATATTGATGCGGCTTGGGTAAATGTTAAAGGCTCTCAAAATGTTATGCAGTATGACATAGGCCCTGCCACACCTACAGCTGCGGTTAATGCTACCAATAACAATTTATTTTTAACTATTGGCTATAAGTACTAATCAGTTATAAACGCAAAGAGCCCCCAACTGATTAGTCTGGGGCTCTTTGCGTTAACGGATGTTGTAATTAATCTTCGTTAACAAACGAGCGTAACATCCAGGTATTTTTTTCTTTAAACTGCATAAAACGGTTGATCATATCATTGGTACCGTCATCGCCTGCCTTTGAGGTGATCTCTAATAGCTGGCGCTCCATTTCTATCAGCTGGGCCATATCTTCAATCAAAGCTTTTACCATATCGATATCTTTCAAACCAATAGTATTTATTTCTTTCAGGGTTGATGTTTTGATGTAGTCGTCAAAAGTACTGAAAGGCGCTTTCCCAAGGGTTAGGATACGTTCGGCCAGTTCGTCGATGGTTGTCAGAGCTTCGGTATACAGCTCTTCAAACTTAACATGCAGGGTAAAAAAGCTCGTGCCCTTAACGTTCCAGTGGCAGCCTCTTAGTTTCTGATAGTGGATATGGTAATTGGCCAATAAATCGTTCAGGTGATCTACTACGGGTTTTACTTTGCCTTCTGTGAGGCTTATTTCTTTAGCGTCCATAATGTGTAATTGTTGTATTGTGATAACAGTTGCTTCGTTGCTTTTGTTAGGCAAATTTACCATTCCTGTCGATATTAAATAGCATATTTGTACCCTTATGACTATGTTATTACCTTTCATTAATAAAGAGCTTAACGGTGTTATCTGGCACATGGAAATTGATAGCATAAGCGATACTATTTTCCTGGAAACACGCACTACCGACAAGCAGGTGGCCTTTACCTCCATCAACTTGAATACCGGCAAAACAAATTTTGAAAACTATACTACAGCCGAGCGCTGGCTTACCGGTATAGAGACGGTTTATGACGGAATTTTACTGTTACATAACTATCAATCAGAAAACACACCTGTACATAAGGGTATTACGGCAATTGATGATAAAACGCAGGTGATTTGGAGCAATTATAGCTATGGTTTTGATCAGCTGACTATAAACGGTCCGGTGGTATTTAACACACAGGTGCAGCCCCGGAAATTATTCTTGATCGATATTAAAACAGGCGCCATGCTCAGGGTTTATAACCCGGCGATTGATGTTGGCATTGATAATCATATCGCTTTTCCCCAGCCGGGTTTGCCGTTAGATTCAGATATCACACCGGCGAATGAGGTTTATGGAAACATTGTACAATCGCTTCACTACAATAAATTCAGAATTGTATCTTTGCACACTTTAAACAATGAGCAGCTACAACAACGTCTGTTTATAAAAAACGAAACCATCACGGTTTATAAAGATTTATTGAATACCGGGATACAAAAAATGCAACCTGAGTCGTTTATCTTGTATAAAAACCTGGTGGTATACCTTAAAAACAAATCAGATTTAAAAGTAGTGCCCCTATAAATTACTGAACAAGAATTTATTATGAAATTAAAGCCATTATTATTTCTATCATCTCTATTAATATCTTCTACCCCACTTTTCGCGAAAAACAGATTGACCGATTCAATTGGGATAGAGAATTTGGATGGTAAAAAAGTAATCTTACATAAATTAGATCCGAAAGACAATTACTACTCGATAGGCCGCCGCTACAACGTTAAGCCCGGCGACATCATCAAGTTTAACCATAACGCCCCACTTAAAATCGGCGGCATTATCAAAGTACCAACCAACAGGTCGTTTTTAGAAAGCACCAGGCCTGTGCCTGTAAAGTCAGCCAAACAGGTAAACACAACACCTATCGTTACACAACAGCAAACTGCAAAATCTGATACGCAACCAAGCCAGACACCCGCCAACACGGGACTTGTCGCGCAACAGTACAAAGTATCAGCCGGCGAAACTCTTTACTCGATAGCAAAACGCTTTAACTCGACAGTTGAGGAGTTAACCAAGCTGAATAACTTAACCAATACTACCCTTAGTCCGGGTCAGATCATTCAGGTAAAACCGAGTTCGGCCGAAGTGTCGTCAGGCACCGAAGTACCGCGCCCGGTTGCTAAACGCGACTCGACCAGCTACGTAAGCAGCATTGACAGTGCAGAAAGGAAGATCAATGCCAATAAATATGGTTTATTTGAGAAAACCGAAAAAGGCGTGGCTACATGGATTGATGATACCAGCCTCGACCCCAATAAAAAACTGGTTCTGCACCGCACGGCACCTATTGGTACGGTGATTAAAATAACTAACCCTATGACGGGCCGTACTACCTTTGCTAAAGTGGTAGGCCGTTTAAACGACAGCGCGTCGACCAAAGATGTTATCCTGGTGATGACCAAAAACGTAGCCGAATCAATCGGTGCCTTAGATAAACGCATTCATGTAGACATCAGCTACGGCACGCCTGATAATGAATAAACCTTACATTATTGGAATTGCCGGGGGCAGCGGCTCGGGCAAAACGTTT
>DATCXS010000400.1:0-4074 GCA_036565645.1 Mucilaginibacter sp. | reverse complement strand
TAGCCGCTACCGCAGGCAGATACTTCCATGCCATCGCGGTCGTCAATCTGCCAAAACAAGCCATTGTTGTCCAGTCTTGATTTTTCCCACTCTTTGTAATTTTTTATTAAATCAGGAAGCAATGCTTTACAAAGCGAATCTTTGCCGGTAACCAGAAAATAATTATAGACAGCATCGGCAGGCCAAAAACTGTAGCTGCGCGGACTACCGCCTCTATGAAACCAATAATCGGCATAACTATCCAGGTAGCGCTGGTCTTTGAGCCATCGTCCTTCATAAAAGTGCAAGGCAGCCGGGCACGATATAGCATTATCCTTCCCCGCCCAGGGTACATCCGGCAAAAACTCGGTGATCACAAAGCCATCGGCAGCTTTTTTAATATGCTTACGATAAGTCCACCAACGGAAGTAATAAGTTTGTTCGATGTTTTTGTCAGGGCACTCCAATAAGGGAATATTGTTTTTCAGAAAGTCCCAGGCATCGGCATTGGGTATAAACTCTTTATAAAGTTCTTTATCGTCCCGATTAAATTTATCAATATAGGTTTTGAAATGACCGGCAGTTAGTATGTCTTTTTTCTGACTATATCCGAAAACATTGATCCCTGTAATTAAAAAGATAGTGAGGATTGACCTTTTCATGGAATAAGGTGCCATTAAAATCCGAGATCACGACCCTGATGAATGGCTACGCCGATCTGCTCCACACCATCATGACGCCCGTTATACCATAACAGCCATTTTTTACCGTCAAAAATAGTGAAGGGTTTATAAACAGCACTGGCATCCCAACCGTTGCCCGGACTAACGATGGGATTGCCCGGGTTACGTACCCAGTTTGTTACACCATCTTTTGAGCGGGCCATTCCAATTTGTGCATAGTCAATATTTTTAAAACCGATGTAAAACATGTAATAGGCCCCTTTCTCCTTAATAACCTGACAGGCTGTAACCTTAGCCTGCTCCCATTGATGCGAAGAATCATTAACAAAAACTGGATTCGCGCTATATTTTTTCCAATTTAAACCGTCTTTACTGGTAGCATAGCCAATGGCGTCAGGTTCATATTGCTCACCTGCCGAGTACCACATTTTAAACAATCCTGCCGACGCATCCCATATCACATGCGGACACATTACTGCGGTTTTTTCCCAGGGTAATTGGGGCGAAAGTACTGGCTTGCTGCTCTTGCGGGTCCAATGACGGCCATCAGCGCTGGTGGCATAACCAATTTGAGACTTACCGTCACGTCCACCGCTCCAGGTTTGGCCGGTGTACCACATGTGGTAACCGTCTTTACGTTTAACTACAACCGGCCGGTTCAGATCAGTTTCCCAACCTGCGGTAGTATCCGGTGCCAATACTATTTTCGGGTCGCTCCAGTGCAGGCCATCCTTACTTTGTGAAATGGCGATGCTATGTTTTGGCCGCCATGAGCAGTACATCAGGTAGCCGGCATCAACTTTTAATACGCTGATATCGAAAATAGTACCGAATTTGCCACCGAGAACCGGGTTGCCTTTATATTTAACCCATCCGCCGGAAGTTTCCTTATGGTTTTGACCGAATGTGATTGATGCAATGCAGCAGAGTAGTGCCAGAGTAATGATGAGCTTGTTTTTCATATAGAGTTCCGTTGGTAAGCTAACAGCCGGTTATCGATAACTAAGCTATTTATTTTATTGTGGATAAGCAAGTGGCTTAAACGCAAAAGAGCGGCTACATCCCGTAGCCGCTCTTTCCGTTCATAATTCTACTATTACAGTTTGATTTCTTCGTCTTTTGATGAGAAAAAGCGGAACTCGGTGATCTGATAGGCCGGGTTGCTTCTTACTTTTATCCACTGTCCGTATTTAAAGAACCATTTTATCTGCCGGGTTATAAATCCCTGGCGAATGTAGGCCTCAATATACGGATGCACACAAAGGGTAATGCCTTTTTCATTTTGCTCGGTAAGCACATAGTTAAAGTTATTCTCGATATCGTCCAACAATAAAATACTTGGGCGAATGGTGCCGGTGCCGTGACAGGCCGGGCAAACCTCTGTAGTAACTATGTTCATTTCGGGCCTTACGCGCTGGCGGGTAATTTGTACCAACCCGAATTTGCTTGGCGGCAAAATGGTATGTTTAGCCCGGTCGAGCGCCATCTCGGTACGTAGGTAATCAAACAGTTCCTTGCGGTTGGTTGGCTTGTGCATGTCAATGAAATCAATCACCACAATACCGCCCATATCGCGTAAACGCAGCTGGCGGGCAATTTCTTTTGCCGCCTCGCGGTTTACCTGGAAAGCGTTTTCTTCCTGGTTCTCTTTGTTGGCTGTCCGGTTACCGCTGTTTACGTCAATAACGTGCAGCGCCTCGGTGTGCTCAATTACCAGATAAGCACCACCCGCTAAATTTACCGTTTTGCCAAAGGCGCCTTTTATTTGCTTGTCGACACCGAAATGTTCAAACAAAGGTTCTTTGTGCTTGTGCATACGCACGATACTCTCCAGGTCGGGAGAGATATCTTTTACGTACTGTTTAACCTCTTCGTACAGCGTGTTATCGTTCAGATAAATGTGCTGGAAGTCGGGGTTTAAAATATCGCGAAGAATAGTTGAAGTGCGTCCAATCTCACCTAAAACTTTTTTACCAGGCTCAACCTGTGGCAGGCGGGTTATAAAGGCTTCCCATTTTGATATCAGGTCAAGCAGGTCTTTTTGCATTTCTGCAACACCCTTGCCCTCTGACACCGTGCGGATAATTACACCAAAGTTTTTAGGCTTAATGCTTTCGATAATTTTGCGCAGACGGGTACGCTCTGTATTACTCTTAATCTTTTTTGATATAGATATAACCTCAGAGAACGGCACCAGAACAACGTACCTTCCGGCTATAGATAAATCTGAACTTAAGCGGGGGCCTTTGGTAGATATAGGCTCTTTGGCTATCTGTACAGGTATAAGCTGGTTTTTGGTCAATATCTCAGAGATCTTTCCTCCCTTGCTGATATCATCTTCCAGCTTAAAGTTATCTAAAAGCTTTGATTGGTAACTTCCACCACGCACTTGCTTGGCCAGTTTTAACAGGGTTTGTACCTGCGGACCAAGATCAAGATAATGCAAAAATGCATCCTTCTCATAACCTACATCAACAAAAGCAGCGTTAAGCCCGGGCATAATCTTTTTGATACGGCCCAGATATATATCGCCAACAGTATAATTGTTGCTGACCTGCTCTTTGTGCAGCTCTACGAGTTGTTTATCCTGTAATAATGCAATAGTAGCCCCGTTGGGGGATGAATCGATAATTAATTCTTTTATCAACTGCTACTCCATTTCTTTAACGGTAGCCCGGCGTTAAATACCGGGACCGAGTTTCTTACTATAGGGGTAAAAAAACAATACTATACTCGCCCTATAATGGCGAAAAGAAGCTAAGCTTGCTAAAAAGCAAGCTTATTTCTTTTTATGTCTGTTTTTTCTTAAACGCTTTTTGCGTTTGTGCGTAGCCATTTTGTGTCTTTTACGTTTTTTACCGCTCGGCATAATGATAATTTTTTAAATGTTAATTATTTTTTAATTCCTTGATATATTGGTCGATGCGCTGCCCGAAAACGGGGTTAGGCATCAATTGCTTGCATTTTTCGTAAGCTGCAATGGCTTCTGGTTTCCGGCCCAGCTGTTTATACGTCTCGGCCAAATAAAAGTAAGACTCAAAGTCAGGTTTTTTTGCAATTACTGTTTTGAAACGCTGTACCGCTTTGTCAAACTGCCCCGATTTCATCGAGAACAAACCCAAATTAAGGTTTGCATTAATGTTATCCGGGTCTTGCGCAACCACCTCGCGTAACAAGGCTATGCCCTGCATCGGGCTGGCCCCGCCATTTACATCGGCAACACCTAAACCGGTTTTAGCATCTAAGCTTTTGGGGTTAAGTTTAAGCGCGTTGTTAAAGGCCTCGACCGCGCCTGTAATAAAGGCGGGCGTTACCGCGGTGTCCTGCGTTATTTTAAATGCATCATTAAACCGGTTGCCTGATGTTAACCACGCATCAAAGCTGTTGTTGCTGCGTGCAACAGCCGTATATT
>DATCXS010000459.1:0-11206 GCA_036565645.1 Mucilaginibacter sp. | reverse complement strand
TATCCGCATCCATAACATGGGTTTCAAGATTGGCCTGATTCCCCGTGCCAAAGTATATCATAAGCGCCGTACCAACTTTTTGCAGTTTTATAAACAGCTGCATTTCTTCGGCAGGGCGCGTATCAATGTTTATAAGTTCTTTCCTAACGAGTTAAAGCCGGTACATTTCTTCCCCGCTATGTTTACATTGTGTGTCATTTTCACACTCATTGCAAACATTTTTGGTTGGTTAATTGCTATTTTGTGTAATGTCATTGCCGCACTTATTATTTTGTTGATATTTTTTCATTCGCTTATTAAAAACAAGTCGGTAAAAATTGCATTTTTGAGCGTACTGGCCTCATTTATTCAGCTAACAGCCTATGGGCTTGGCTTTATGCAGGATATTTGGCGCAGGTTAATATTAAAACAGTGGTAAATTAACATGTATCATCCTTTTTCTGTTGCAGAAACAACCAAAACTGCCTGGGTTATATTCAAGAAAAACTTTGTAACTATAATTGTTTATTCATTTATATCATTCCTGCTGCTTTCTGTTTTAGGTATCATGACAGAGTACATCATATCGGCCGATTCATTTGCCGGTGCCATGGTGGTGTCATTCATCATGATCTTTGTTCAGGCTTATACCACACTTGGTTTATACAAGCTCATATTTACGGTAATTGACAGCGAGTTTTATGAGTTTGAGTTTAACCAGGTTTTACCTTCATTTAAGAGTATAGTAAGTTACCTGGTTGTAGTTTTCTTTATAGCATTTATTGTTACCACGTTTCATTTTGCTATGGATTGGTTTAATGCTTATCCCAATCTGCAAACACTGCTTGAAGATATAGCGGCAATATTCGCGCTCTACATAGCCTTGCGTATCATGTTTTTTATCACGTTTGTTGTAGACGATCAATCGGGCGCTTTTGAATCTATCAGACAAAGCTTTACTTTAACCCGCGGGTACTTTTTCAAGGTACTCACTATGCTGGTCATCATTTTGGTATTGATAGCCTTGCCGGCTATATTATCGCGTTATTATCCTGCTATTTCTATTGCTATCATCTTCACTTATCCTTTTGTTAATATCATCCTTGCAGTAACTTATCGTAAACTGGTTTACAGCCACCAGGACGTTGAGGACGATATTGCCGAAACCAATTAAGCCATGGGTTTAAAAGCCATATTGAGCAAGGTGTTTGCGGCGTGGGTTAATCAGGATCTCAATCGTATCCGCAAAGATGCGGTATCGTTACAGCAAAAAACTCTCATGCGGCTAATTGATGGGGCTAAAGGAACTATATTTGGTCAGGATCACCTATTCGACCAAATTAAAACCTACCAGGACTTTAAAAAGCATGTACCCATCCGCGATTATGAGGAGTTGAGCCCTTATATTAAACGCGTAACCAACGGCGAAGAAAACGTGCTGTGGCCGGGTAAGCCAACCTATCTTACTAAAACATCAGGCACCACATCGGGTATAAAATATATTCCCATCAGCAAAGAAAGTATGCCAGAGCATATCAAGGCTGCGCGAAATGCATTGCTGGCCTACATTCATGAAACCGGTAATACGGATTTTGTGGATGGCAAAATGATCTTTCTGCAAGGCAGTCCGGCATTATCTGAAAAAGCCGGCATACCTACTGGCCGCTTGTCGGGGATCGTGGCGCATCATGTACCAGCTTATCTGCAAAAAAACCGGCTGCCAAGTTATGAGGTCAACTGTATTGAAGATTGGGAAGAAAAGGTAGACGCTATTGTCCGCGAAACTATCAAAGAAGATATGCGCCTAATATCTGGTATACCGCCCTGGTGCCAGATGTATTTTGACAGGTTGTCGACTGCCTCGGGTGGTAAAAAGATCAAAGACATCTTTCCTAATTTTAAATTATTTGTGTACGGCGGCGTTAATTACGGGCCGTATCGTTCACGCATTCAGGAAAGTATAGGTTTTGCAATAGATACCATCGAGACCTACCCTGCTTCGGAAGGTTTTATTGCTTTTCAGGATTCGCAAAAAGAAAAAGGGCTGCTATTGTTAGTTAATTCGGGGATATTTTATGAGTTTATACCTACAGATGAATATTTTAACGAAAACCCTGCCCGCTTTAGTTTAGCTGATGTTGAACTTGATAAAAATTATGCGCTGATTTTAAATACGAATGCCGGCCTGTGGGGATATAGTATTGGTGATACAGTTAAGTTCATTTCTAAAAATCCATATAAAATATTAGTGACCGGACGTATTAAACATTACATTTCTGCGTTTGGTGAACATGTTATCGGCGAAGAAGTTGAAAATGCATTGCTGAGTGTCGCCAATGAAGAAGGCGTTGACATTGTGGAGTTCACTGTGGCGCCACAAGTAAACCCGACAGAGGGCCAGTTGCCTTATCATGAATGGTTTGTTGAGTTTGGCTCAGAGCCTGATAACCTGAAGGCTTTTGCTTTAAAAGTTGACAAGGCCTTACAATCGAAAAATATTTATTATTTTGACCTGATTGACGGTAACATTTTGCAACCTTTGATTATCCAAAGCTTAAAAAAAGACGCATTTATAAGCTACATGAAATCGCAGGGCAAACTGGGCGGGCAAAATAAGGTTCCGCGCTTGTCTAACGACAGGAAAATTGCAGACGGATTAAAGGAGTATATGGCCCCACCCAAACCCTCTCCGAAAGGGAGGGCTTAAAAGACGGTTTGGAATAATATAAATTAAAATAAAGTCTCTCTGGCGAGTCAAAAGAACTCATCATGAAGGAGATTAATAGGGGGCTTAGTTTGAATAACAGTGTTAAAAATATAGCCATTCTTGGCTCAACAGGAAGTATAGGTACACAGGCTTTAGAAGTGATTGGCGAAAACTCTTCACTGTTTAAAGCCTATGTGTTAACGGCGCACAGCAATGCTCATTTGCTGATACAGCAGTCGTTAAAATTCAAGCCCGCCTACGCCATCATTTGCGATGAAAGCAAGTATGCCGAAGTAAAAGAGGCATTAACAGGAACTATCACCAAGGTTTTGGCAGGTATACAAGCCATTAATGATATTGTAACTGATCCGCAGATCGATATCGTATTGACCGCCATGGTTGGTTTTGCCGGATTAGAGCCTACCATATCGGCCATTAAAGCCTGTAAAACTATCGCGTTAGCAAATAAAGAAACCCTGGTAGTTGCAGGCGAACTGATTACTGATCTGGCCCTACAACACAATGTTAAAATACTACCGGTTGATTCTGAGCATTCGGCAATTTACCAGTGCCTGGCCGGCGAGGATTATGGTACAATTGAGAAAATTATTCTGACTGCATCCGGCGGCCCCTTCCGGGGTAAAACGGCCGGTCAGCTGGCTAATGTCACCCGCGAACATGCGTTGAAACATCCTAACTGGGTAATGGGCGCCAAGATCACCATTGATTCGGCTACGCTGATGAATAAGGGTTTGGAGGTTATTGAGGCTAAATGGTTGTTCGATCTGTCGGCCGACCAGATTGATGTGATCGTGCATCCGCAATCTATCATTCATTCATTAGTTCAGTTTGAGGATGGTTCTATCAAGGCGCAAATGGGCCTGCCGGACATGAAACTACCGATACAATATGCGTTAGCCTATCCTAAGCGTTTAAGAAACAATTTTAAGCGGTTTAACTTTGCAGCTTATCCAGAGCTAACATTTGAGAAACCCGATTTGGCGACATTCCGTAATTTGGGTTTCGCGTTCGAGGCTTTGAACAAAGGAGGCAATATGCCTTGTATTGTAAATGCCGCCAATGAGGTTGCCGTAGCGGGATTTTTAGCTAACAGCTTAGGTTTTTTAACGATGAGCGAGGTTATTGAAAACTGTATGCAGCGCATTAGTTTTCAAACTAAACCTACCCTTGACGATTATTTGAATACTGATAAAGAAACGCGCATATTTGCGCAAAATTTAATAAAACAAATGCCTCAAAAGGCATACAATGCAATATAGAGAATGAATATAGCAGCAATAATAAATGTAGCAGCAATAATGAGTGTAGTAATCATGGTTGGCCAGTTGCTACTGGGACTTTCAATTTTGGTGATATTGCATGAGCTTGGTCACTTTTTAGCTGCAAGGGCCTTTGGTATTAAGGTAGATAAGTTCTACTTGTTTTTTGATGCCTGGGGTTTTAGCCTTTTCAAATTTACTTATAAGGATGTTGAATATGGCATAGGCTGGCTACCCCTGGGCGGCTATGTAAAAATTGCCGGTATGATAGATGAGTCGATGGACACCGAGCAGTTGCAGGGCGAACCACAGCCGTGGGAGTTCCGTTCTAAACCGGCATGGCAGCGTCTGATCGTTATGCTTGGGGGTATTTTTGTCAATGTGGTGCTGGCTATATTTATATTCTGGATGTTGACTGCCCGTTTCGGCGAAAGCTACATTGCCAACTCCAGTGTTAAATATGGAATTGTCCCCGGTGCCGTCGGTAAAAAAATAGGTTTACAGGCCGGTGATAATGTCGTTGCAATAAACGGCAAACCGGTCGATCATTTTGAAGACCTGATGAGTGTAAATTTATTATTAGATCATACCGTACTTACTGTACAGCGCGATAATAATACACTGAAGGTTACGGTACCTCCTAATATTATGAATGACTTGTCGTCCAACGCTGGTTTGGAACAATTCATAAGTCCGCTACCACGTTCTAAGTTTGCAATTGATTCGGTAGTTAAAGGCAGCAACGCGCAAATAGCCGGTTTAATGAAAGGCGATAGTATAACCGCCGTTAACGGTATCAAGGTTCCATTTTTCGACCAGTTGCAAACCGAGTTAAAAAAATACAGCAATAAATCAGTATCCCTGGAGATAAAGCACAATAATGAAGTAAAGCTGATTACGGTAAATGTAAATAAGGACGGCACATTGGGTACAAAAGATGGCGGCTTTGGCATAGCCGCCAACTTGGACCTACCAAAAGAAGACACTCTTAAATTCGGCCTTTTAGGTTCGCTGCCGGTTGGCGCCGATAAAGCCTGGAAAAATTTCAAGACCAATGTAAAAGGCATTAGCAAAGTATTTAAAGGCGAGGCAAAATTAAGTAAGACGGTAGCCGGGCCGATAGCTATTGCTACCATGTTCGGTTCGCACATTGACTGGGTACGTTTCTGGACGCTGGTGGGTTTCTTGTCAATGGCGCTTGCCTTTACAAACCTATTGCCTATTCCGGCGCTTGATGGCGGCCATGCTGTGTTTCTGATTATTGAGATAATCAAAGGTAAACCGCTTAGCGATAAATTTTTAGAACGCTCACAAATAGTTGGATTCATTCTGTTAATATCATTGATGGTATTTGTATTTGGCAATGATATCATCAAAATAGTAATGAAAAACAAACCGTAGCTGATAGCTAAAGCAATCAAAAAAACGATTAAACCAAACTAAAACAAAGAAGCCGCCCGAAATCTCCGGACGGCTTCTTTGTTTATTGTTTCGTTTTGATTTAATTACTAAATCGTAGGATCAATGGCATCATCGACAAGGTCACGGGCAGTGCGTTCTTTTTTAAAGATAGCCGCACCAATTAAACTAACAATGGCCCCAAATATCGGATAGGTTAAAGCAGTTGCAAAGGCTGCAAATAAAGGCCCCCAGCTTTTGGCCATTCCCATTGCTTTCTCAATTTGGGCATCAGACATATTTTTAGCTTCCATTTGCGCTCTTGACATTTCTAATGATTTATCAAAAAAGTCAGGGCTCAAAACCTTTAAATACAGAAAAATAAACACAGCCATCATCAATCCGACAAACATTGAATACCTGAATCCTGCCGAAAAAGCGTCACCGAAATTCATAAAGCCACCCAAACTATCTCTAAATTCCTTTTGAGTTAAAAATAAAAAAGCAATGAATGGAATGTATCCCAAATACTTAAATGGCGAATTTGGGTCGGCATTAAATAACTCGAAGGCATAGGTAGTTACGATAGCCAGTAATACGTTTATCAACGCCCACTTAGTGGCTAATTTGGTGGGATTGGGTTTAGTAACCAATTTAATTTCTTCCATAAGATATTGATTTTAAAATGATTCAAGTATACTAAATACAGCCATGTCAAAATCCGCGTTAACGGCTTTTGCGGCAATAGTGCTCTTCTCGTCGGCGGTTGGTTGCGGATTTTGGAAAAAGCACATCAGTGGGTAAAACAGCTCTTTTACTTCTGAATCTTGTGGAAGATTCTCAGCAACCTTAGCAATTTCGTCAACCGCGCTTTCCATCAAAATCTGATGTGCAATTATCGGTTCGTAAATGCGGTATTCGTCCTGAAACTCATCTTCATCAACCAATAAAAATTCTTTCAGATAATCTTCCAGTTCAGGTTCAATGTCCTCGTCCTCGCACTCATTCAGGTAAAGCAACATATTAAGCAACTCTGTACCTCTGTCCAGTGTTTGCTCCTCGATGCCTTCCCATTCAGGGCTATCCAGATAATCCTCTTCCAACTTTTTAACATCTGCGCTAAAGAAGTTGATCATCAGCAGATCAAAAAAAACTTCGCGCAAAACTTCAAACTTCGGATGATTATCAAATACATTATCAAGCGCATCAGCTTTGCTTAAAAAGTCATCATCCAGATCAAATACAGCTTTAAACTCACCTGTAATTTGCGAAATGTCATTACCACTGTATTGGGAAAAAGCCTGCAACGCAGCACCCAATGCCTTATCTATTTTTGGATCGATCATTTTTTATTTGATTGGTATACCTGGTTATTGTTACAAGTTAACAAAATCCGGCCTTTGAGGTTCTGCCCCAGGTAAGGCGAGTTGCTTGATTTTGATAGATTATTTTCTTTGGTAAAATTCCATTCGGCGCTACTGTCAAACACTATCAGGTTTGCTTTCTGACCAACCGCAATAGTTGGTACCGCAATTTCCAGAATATTTCTTGGATTGACAGATAGTTTCTCGACAATCAAAGCAACATCCAGACCTGCTTGTAAAGCCAGCGAAAATACAGTTTGAAACCCGATGATACCAAACTCGGCCACCTCAAACTCTACATCTTTAAATTCTATCTCGTGCGGGGTATGTTGCGATACTATCGCGTCGATAGTGCCGTCTTTCAGGCCATCTAACAGCGCATCAACGTCGGCACGGGTACGCAACGGGGGCTTAACTTTATATTGGCTGTCAAAGCCTGCTAATGCTTCGTCTGTTAGCACCAGGTGATGAGCTGCCACATCGCAGGTAACTTTAAGGCCTTTCTGTTTAGCTTCGCGAATCAACTCAACCGAACGCGCAGTAGATATAGTAGTAAAATGAATTTTAGAGTCGGTGTATTCGGCCAGGTAAAGATCACGGGCAATCATCAGTTCCTCAGCTAACGAGGGAATGCCTTTCATGCCTAACAGCGTACTCATTTCGCCTTCATTAACTTTGGCCTTGCCTGCTATAGCTGCATCCTCTGGATAAGAAAAGACGGTCGCTTCAAATCCTTTTGTATAAAGCAATGCACGCTCCATTAAGCCGGAATCCTGCACCGGGCGGTTACCGTCTGTAAATGCTTTAGCGCCGCTCAGGTACATATCATACATTTCGGCCAGGTCCTTACCCTCACGTTTATGCGATAAGGTACCCAGCGGATAAACATCGACCAGGTAATTCTTAGCCCGGTTAAATAAGTATTCAACTTCTGCTTTTGAATGTACCGGCGGCTGGGTATTCGGCATTAGTGCAACACCTGTAAAGCCACCTGCTGCTGCTGCTGCTGTACCGGTTTTCAGATCTTCTTTGGTCTCCAATCCCAGTTCGCCGATATTGCAGTTCAGGTCAAAAAAGCCTGCCGATAGTTGTTTGCCTTTGGCATCAAACACATCAACATCGGCTTTAATGTCTTTTGCAATTTCTGCTATGGTACCGTTTTTTATTAAAACATCAGCAACTTGTTTATTAAAAGGTGAGTTAGGATCAACAATAGTAGCGGATTTGATAAGCAAATTCATTTGTGCTGCTTTATGGGTGGATTGAGGTAGATTTTTGCTGTTGCGAAACCTGTTTATCGGCAATAGTTTTGATATTTACATAACGGGTAAGCAATATTTCGGCAGCCAGAAAAATCAATGCCAAAATTATACAAAGTTTCCATAATTGCACACCAAAATCTGCCTGGCTTACAATATCTTTTACACCGCCACCGGTTGGTTCAATAACATTGCCTTTATCGACCAGTATTTTATCTAATTGATGCGGCGTATAATAACTTAAATCAGATTCGCTCCTGTTATCATTAAAAGCCATTACAGATATGGTACTATCCTGCCTTTTTAAATCATATAAGCCTGTTTCTTGTAACTGGTCAGACACATACAGCAGTGTACTTCCCTCCTGCTGTTTCACATCCGGAATAACGCTTTTCTTACCTTTTACCAATTTCAGCAACTGTTTGTCTGACGATTGCACAGGCGGAGCCTCAATAGTTTCATCGTGCCCCAGCGTATAAAACAAGGGCTGGTCTTGTCCGCTAAGTAATGCTATCCTAAACATAATCGGCACAAACAATGCATGACGCGGCAGATTGCTAAAGTCTTCATTTAACGGAACGGCAGCTACATAAACCTTTCCCTTACCGTTATTATAGCCTGCCCAAAATGTACCGCCACCCTGAATTTGCATCAAGCTTTCATTAACGCCCGAAGCAGAACTTAACTGATAGTACTTTTTGATAACCGGCAGATCAGGGTTCTGCGGAAAATCCTCAAAAATATTTTTAAATACAGCATTCTGTAAGTTAAGGGCCGATACCCTTATATTTTCGGTAAGTAGCTTTTCAGGATAAGCCGCGCCCATTTGCTGTAAAAAGGTTTTATAATTATTCAGATCAGCATCAACAGCAGGAAATACGGCCAGCGTACCTCCCTTACTTACATAAACTTTCAATTGTTGCGATAGTCCGGCTGATATTGCCTTAACGTCGCTCAATACAATTAAAGGATAAGTGCTTAGTGCGGCATAATCAACGTTACCATCGGCAGTACGCGAAGTAGTAAAAAACTGATCTGTACTAAACAGTGCTTTTAAATATTGGTTAGCCGTACCTCCGTCAATCAATAACACCGGCATTTGCTGTTTTACATTGAAGCTGAAATAAAACTTATTATCGAAGGTAACCGGATTATCCTGCAAGGTAATTTCGCCGCGTTGCCAGCCGGGTTTAAGGCCCGAAAACGTTAGCGTATCGTTTTGCACCGCATGGGCATTGATAGTAAATCCACCCAAAGCTTTTTGTTCACTATTAATAGATAGCTTGAGCGGAATCTTCGTCGAGTTCTCATTCGCGTAATTGTGCAGACGCACCACCAGTTTTTCGGTTTCGCCAGGGCGATGGATTGCACTAAGCAGCCAAACCGAATCGACTGCTACGTTAGCCAGGGTGTTGGCACTCAGTTGCACCAGGCTTACGTGTATTCCTGTGTCAACCTTTAAAGGCTGTCCGTTAGATATATTTTTTTGAAAATCTGAAATAACATCGACAGACCTGCTGGCGCCGGGCTGCATATTTAACAGGTTTTGCTGACGATCTACAATCTGCTGAAGACTACGGCTGCGCGGACTGATCTGCACAACATCCACGGCATCATTAAACTCGTCGCGGCTCAGCAAGCGTTGGTGTTTACCTTCAAAATCCTGCGTCAATAACTGAAACTTATCATTCAACGAATAAGCCGAGGCAATCTCTTTAGCGCGTCGTTTGGCTTCGTCCAGCAAAGAACCTTCGCGGTTAAGTGTCTGCATAGAGTACGAATTATCGACAAAAACACTGACCACTCTTTGTGCACCGGCTTTAGTATTGTTATGATTAGAGATATAAGGCCGCGCAAAAGCTAAAACCAGGAAAGTTAATGCCAGTAAACGCGCAGCCAGGATTAATCGTTCTTTTAAATTACGACGAGACGATTGCTGCTCTTGTATCTCTTTCAGGAACTGAACGTTGCTAAAATAAATTTTTTGATAGCGCCTGAAATTGAACAAATGAATCAATACCGGTATAGCCAGCGATACTAATGCAAATAAGAAAGCAGGATATATAAAATGCATTATAGGCTCAAATAGGTGCTTTACACAAATGTGCGAAATTCGAGTTAACAATCTTCCATCCGTCAAACAAAAATTTGGCTGTCCGGGTTAAATCATCATGGAATGGCATATCGGGTGTTCTGGTTTTCATTACAACCACTGGAAGATTAAATTCTATCCCGAAGGCCTGCCGCAGCGCAAATGGTTTGATTACTACTGCGAACATTTCAAAACCCTTGAACTAAATGTTACTTTTTATCGATTCCCGCAGCTATCATTTTTACAAACCTGGTATACCAAAAGCCCGGCGGATTTCAGATTTTCCGTAAAAGCACCAAGAGCAATTACACACTACAAAAAATTTAATGATGTAACTGACCTGATCACCAGCTTTTATAACACCATTAATAACGGATTACAAGAGAAGCTGGGCCCTGTTTTGTTCCAGATGCCGCCGAACGTTCATTATAACGAGGAGAAGCTGAATAAGATAATCAATAGCCTGAATCCCACATTTAACAATGTATTGGAACCGCGACATGTAAGCTGGTGGCGAAATGATGTTTATAAAAAACTATCCGAACATAACATTTCTTTCTGTGGCATGAGCCACCCTACTTTGCCCGATGATATAATTCAGAACACACCATTGGTTTATTATCGTTTTCATGGGGTACCTGAGTTATACTGTTCGCCTTATTCTAAAGAGGCTTTGCAAAAAGTAGTTGACGCCGTTAAACAAAATCCCGATGCTCAACAAGGCTGGTTTTATTTTAATAACGACTCTGCTATGTACGCTATTTATAATGCTAAAGACATGATGGACCTGGTTTAACTGCGATGATGCTTCTTCTTTTTGTGGACAACCTCTTGATGGTGCTTCTTACTGGTCTTTTTAGTTTTGGTCGATTTCTTTTCTACCGGCTTACTTTCACGAATTGTTGCTTTATCGTTAACCGAAATAGAATCTTTGCTCAGCTGCTTTACACTGAAGCTGTTATTGTTCAGACTATATTCCAGCTTTCGCTGTGCACCGGTAGGTTTTGCAGAGGTGCCGCTGCCTTCATAAATCGGAAACTCGCGTATCAGTTTTCCTTCAGAGATATAAAAATTGTCTTTGCCACGATAACCTTTGCGCTGCGAGCTGGTTAGTTTCGGAAAATCAA
>DATCXS010000456.1:0-3618 GCA_036565645.1 Mucilaginibacter sp. | reverse complement strand
GCATAAATGGGCCGCTGGTCGGGCAGGCAAATACAATTCAGGGGCCAGCCGCCACGACCGCTAATCAGTTGCACCGCACTCATATAGATCTGGTCGACATCGGGCCGCTCCTCCCTGTCAACCTTGATACACACAAAATACTCATTCATCACCGCAGCCACCTGCTCGTCCTCAAAGCTCTCATGCTCCATTACATGGCACCAATGGCAAGCTGAGTATCCAATGCTGACAATGAGCAGCTTGTTCTCATCCCTGGCTTTTTGCAAAGCTTCAGGCCCCCATGGGTACCAATCTACCGGGTTGTTGGCGTGTTGCAATAAATAGGGCGATGTAGAGTTGGCGAGACGATTCATGAGGCAAAGTTGCAATTATTAAAATACTTATAAGATAAAATAGATTGCCCGTAGGAAAGTTTTTACAAATGTAGGATTGAGTGTTATCTGTTCTTGAATTTAACAACGGCGCAATCCCTCCCACCGCGTCATCGCGAGTATCCATCCGGGTGTCCCCGGGAAAAAACAGGTAATGACGTATAAAATATATATTGATTATCAGCATCTTAAAAACCCGTCATTGCGCGGCCACTATGCAATCACTGCGATGTTGAGTTGCCTGGCTGGTACGGTGATAACACCGACCAGAGGCTAACTCACAAACCCGTCATTTGCGAGGAACGAAGCAATCTCTGCGCGACAGTAACGTCTTGCTTGATTGATTAGCGTGTGTAGAGATTGCTTCGTTCCTCGCAATGACGGGTCACTACTTTGCTGATCCAAAAACAAACTTAAAAGTCAGGAAAACTGATCCAAAGTGATCCGCTTTACGAATATTTTTTATTTAAAGTTTTGATTATCAGGTGTTTGATTTTTTTAAGCGATCCAACTGATACACATACACTCGTGGATCACTTAGCTAACCAACCGGCATTATGCAATCACATTTAATTTCACTTTATTTGTTGTTCAATTAACTAACTGATCAATGCATTACTTTAAAAATTACTTGCTTTTAGCATGTTGCTTGTTTGCTGCTGCGTTTACTGCATCGGCACAAACACCCGGCGATACTGTAAAATACAATCACTCTGACCTGTTTGGACCTATTACCTGGCCAACTACCAGCAACGGAACCCGTTCTGCCGCTGGCAAACCAGGCCCCAACTACTGGCAAAACCGCGCCGACTACCTGATTCATGCTACCCTTAACGAAGCTGACCAGGACACAACCATCAGTGGCGACGTGACCATAACTTACACCAACAACAGCCCCGACAATATGGATTACCTGTGGCTGTTACTGGATCAAAACCTGTTCCGCCCCGACTCGCGCGGTGCTGCAGTAACCCCCTACACCGGCGACCGTTTTGATGTTAAGGGCTTTAGCCGCGGCGGTGTTAAGGTTGAGTCGGTAACAGTTAGTTATAAAGGTCAGACCTATACTGTTACCCCGGTTATTACCGATGCCCGCATGCAGGTGCGTTTAAAAATTCCACTGGGTAATCATGGCGACAAGATCCAGGTAAAAGTAAACTATAGCTTCTCTATACCTTTTTATGGTGCCGACCGCATGGGCCGCAAGCAGTTTAAGCAAGGTATGGTATATGAGATTGCCCAATGGTACCCACGCATGTGTGTTTATGACGATGCCGAAGGCTGGAACACCCTGCCTTACATGGGCCTGGGCGAGTTCTATTGCGATTACGGCGATTACGACTACTATATCACAGCCCCTGCCAACATGGTGGTAGTAGGTTCGGGCGATTTGCAAAATGAAAAGGACGTGCTGACGCCAACGCAGCAAAAACGCCTGGCCGAAGCACGTAACAGCGACAAGACCGTAACCATTATTTCTGACCGCGAGGTTGGTCAGCCAGAAACCCGTCCTTTTAAGGGCAAGCTTACCTGGCACTTCAAAATGGAAAATACCCGCGATGTGTCATGGGCTGCGTCTAAGGCATTTATATGGGATGCCGCCAAAGTTAACCTGCCTTCGGGCCGTAAATGTATCTCAGCTTCGGCTTACCCGGTTGAGAGTGCCGGTGTACACGCCTGGGGCCGCTCTACCGAGTACCTGAAAAACAGCATCGAGATCTACTCAAAAGCTTATATCGAATACCCCTGGAACTCGGCTGTTAACGTGTCTGGTGTGGCCTTGGGTATGGAGTATCCGGGTATTATCTTTTGCTTAAGCGGATTGAAAGACGGCAGCCTTTGGGGCGACGTTACCCACGAGATTGGCCACAACTGGTTCCCGATGATTGTTGGCAGCAACGAGCGTAAATACATGTGGCAGGACGAGGGTTTCAACACCTTTATCAACCAATACTCCACCATGATGTTTAACAATGGTGAATACGCGCCAAAGAGTGCAGACGGTAAACCGCGGATGTATGGCACCAACAATGCGCAACAAATTCTAAGAGGATATATCAGAAGCAAAGACCCGCTGATGACACCATCTGAAGCTATGGGTCTGAGCGATTACGGCCAGTACTACAGCAAGACCGCGTTAGGCTTAGATTTGCTGCGCGATGTGGTTTTAGGCCCGGAGCGTTTTGACTATGCTTTCCACGAATATATCAAGAACTGGGCAATGAAACACCCCTTGCCTTACGACTTCTTCCGCGCCATGAACGATGCCTCTGGCGAGGACCTGAACTGGTTCTTTAAGCCCTGGTTCTTTACTACCTGGAAACTGGATCAGGCCATTAATGGCGTTACCTATCCCGATGGTATGGATAAAGATGCGATCATCACCATTGAAAACAAAGGCAGGATGGCTATGCCTATTGATCTGCAGGTTACCCAGGCCAATGGCAAAAGCGAGCTGTTAACCCTGCCGGTTAACGTTTTCCAGCGTAACGGCGTATGGAAGTTTAAATACCCGTCAACCTCGGCCATCAAATCAATCATCATCGACCCGGATCATAAACTACCGGACGTTGATTTGAAGAACAACGTTTATAAAGCAGAGTAATTTGATTTTGGATATCGGATGTTCGATGTCGGAATTGTGATTTTATAGAAAAGCCCCTGGTTCTGTTGAACCGGGGGCTTTTGTTGTATTTTTGTTTCAGGTGAGGTTGAAACAGATGAAACAAGTGAAACAGTGTTTTGTAATAAATTATTGACAATGAACTAATTGCAAAAAACGAGTGAAACAAAATGAAACAAAACCACCGCATCGAAAAGTAACCCTCATACCCATTACGTCATTGCGAGGAACGAAGCAATCTCTACAGATGCTAATCAAAACGGTACACTGTCATGTAGAGATTGCTTCGTTCCTCGCAATGACGCGATGGGAAAATATTCCGACCTTACTTCACCTCCACCATTTCCTCGCTCAAATTCCAACCCCTTACCGCAACCTTTGGCTTCGCAATATTTAGGTTATAATCCAATATGACGGTCTTTTTTTCGCCCGGTAATACGGACACATAATTATCCGAATAAAACACAGGCAGTACCCTTTGTTTGGTTGCTGGATTGATTAACGACACCCGGTTAAAGAAAGCCACCGGCGCTTGTTTTGGATTAGTCAGCGTCACCGCTATTTTGCCTTTGGCCAGTCGTTTGGCAGTTACGGCCACTTTTGATGGCGACATCTCATTTAAGC
>DATCXS010000440.1:0-4846 GCA_036565645.1 Mucilaginibacter sp. | reverse complement strand
CGCACGGGGTGAGTTACCAACGCTGACAGGTTATAATACTTTTTCACTAAATTTACCATCACCACATAATCTATCTATCATGAGACATCCAATAAACCGGTATGTAATCACCCTGACGTTGTTTGCACCTTTTTGCGCCTTAGGCCAAACTAACACCAACTTTAAAGTTACCGACCGTTTTTTCGGCGTCCATTTTGATTTTCACGCCAACCCGGATACCCGTGGCATCGGCAAAACACTAAAGGCCGAAGACGTTGATTACATGTTGGATAACGTGAAGCCTGATTTTATACAGGTAGATACCAAGGGGCACCCCGGTATATCAAGCTACCCCACCAAAGTAGGCGTGGCGGCGCCCGATATTGTGCAAGACCCCTTAAAGCTTTTCCGCGAGGAAACGGCTAAAAAAGGCGTAGGACTGTTCTCGCATTTTTCGGGGATACTGGATGCACAGGCAGTAAAAGATCATCCCGACTGGGCGCGGATAAACGGCAATGGCAAAGCCGATAAGGGCGCGACGTCAATTTTTGGTAATTATGCTGACGACTATTTTATTCCGCAGATCAATGAGCTGAGTAGTAAGTACCATATTAACGGTGTTTGGGTAGATGGCGAGTGCTGGGCTTTGCAGCCTGATTATTCGGACGCGGCTTTGACGGCGTATAAAAAATATAGTGGTAAAGCATATATTCCACATTCAAGAAATGATGCGGGCTATGCTGATTATGTGCAATTTACCCGCAACGCTTTTCATCAATATTTGACACATTACGTTGATGCGGTGCATAAGTTCAACCCTAAGCTGATCGTCACCAGCAATTGGTCATTCTCTTCATTTATGCCGGGTAGGGTTGACGCACCCGTTGATTATTTATCGGGCGATTTTACGAGCGATGCGGTGCCCGATATAGAATTTGAATCGCGCGCACTGGCCCCGCAAGGCAAACCCTGGGACTTGATGTGCTGGGGATTTATGAGCGATAAGAACGGCAAGGGCTTTTTTTGGAAAACCGCCCGTCAGTTAGAACAAAAAGCGGCGTTAGTATTGTCGCAAGGAGGGGGCTATCAGGTATATACCCCTCAGCACCGCGATGCTTCATTACCTATGGAAACAGTGCCCGTATTGGCCGAAGTTTCTAAATTTTGCCATGAGCGAAAGGCTTATACTTTTAATACCACACCCGTGCCGCAGGTGGCCTTGTTGCTGTCGGAAACAGGCCATTATAATGAGTCGCCGGGTGTATTTGAGAACGGGCAGGGCGGCAATAACAATGTAAAAGGTACGCTGGCCATGTTGCTCAATTCAAAATACAGCGTACAGGTTTTGCAGGAACATTCCCTCAAAAATAATCTTAATAAATACCCACTATTAGTTATTACCGAATGGCGTAAACTTTCGCCGCAATTTATAACAGAAGTTGAGCAATATATCCGCAAAGGGGGCAAGGTATTAGCCATTGGCGACCGTCAGCTGTTCGCCAAACTCTTGCCAGAAAATGCACCGGCAAACAAAGATAACCCCGCTGGGTTACCGGTTGTCAAACAAACCTATGGTAAAGGCGCCATTGCATGCATCAATGATAATATCTCGCTAAAATACCTTAACACCAAAGATGATAAGCTTCGCAGTTCTGTTCAGCAAATTGTAAATGAGCTGTTTCCCGAGCCAAAAGTGGTGGTAGATACTGATGCCAAAATTCACATCACACTCAATAAAAAGAACAACAATCAGCTTTTACACCTGGTAAACGTAAATGATCATTTCGATACCCGGCCCGATAATTCACTGGATTTTAAAATGCCGCCCATTACCGCGCCGATCAACATTACGTTGATTACAGGTAAAAAACCTAAAAAGGTTTTATTGCAGCCGGATAATAAGGCGTTACCGTTTACTTATGCCGAAGGAAAGATAAAATTTGCGGTGCCGGGTGTTGATGTTTATTCGATTGTGCAGGTGGTTAAGTAAGCTTAATTGCCCCGATAAGCGATGTACCGCGTCTCTACAACGCCTAACGTAGAGACACAATACTTTGTGTCTTTTACTTTGTGTCTTTTACCTTGTGTCTTTTAACCCCGCCTGCTCAAATCCGGAGACGCGATGTATCGCGTCTCCTACAACGCCGACACAATACTTTGTGCCCTTACTTTTTGCCGATGATCCAAATCTCTGACTTAAAAGTCAGGAAAAGTGATCCAAAGTGATCCGCTTTGCAAAAACATATTACATAAATAATTGAAAATCAAATGCTTGAATTTTTGAAGTGATCCAAACTGATACACACCCACACGTGGATCAGTGCGCGGGCGCGTTAGTGGAGCAGCCGAAGTAGACAGAATGCCTAACATTAACCACAGATACATTTCAAGCTTTCATTAAACAAATTCAACCCATGGTTGTAATTATTGTAAACATCAACCATGAATAACGGCAATTTATATGTACAGGCCTATTACCAGGGCGGCATGACGGGCTTTGAAGTGCTTTGCAGCGACGATATATACCAGGTGGCCCGCGACGGGCGGATAATAGCAACCTTAAGGCATGATACCCAATGGCATCAGCTATCCGGCGATCCGCTGCCCGATGATGTAATTGAAAGCATTGGTATGCAGATTGAAAAACCGGAAAGCCAGGCATAGCCATTAAACAGACAACTATGCCCGGCCATAAGGTCAATTTTGAGTAATAGGTTCGTGGTGGGCATGGCACGCCTCTGCACACGACAGGCAGGCCCGGGCGCAACGCTGGCAATGGTCGTACTGATGTTTGCCGCATTCGTCGGCACAGGTGCGGCAAATCTCTTCGCAAACTAACAAGAACTGGTGAGCAATCTGCGACGGGTTGCGTTGAAGCAGCCTTGCAGCAAGTGTGCAGATATCAGCACAGTCGCGGTCAATCATAATGCAGTTAGCCATCATGGTAACATCTTCTTCATGCAGACAGGCGCTTGCACAGTTTTCGCAAGCTAAGGCGCAGTTCAGCAATTGCTGAATTAACGCGCGGTGATCGTGTTTTTCCATAAGCGTAAAAATTATTTCCTCTTTATTAAATAAAGCCAACAGCGGCGTAAAGTTTTTATTTTTTGGAAATAGTTTTGGACTCAAAGGGTCAATGTCGCATCAACCTGACATTGAGCGATAGAAAAGAGGTACATATTGCTTGAATTGTTTTATCGCGTCAACTAAAAAACACCACTTTTAACAAAACAGGTATAGCGATTACGGCGATAGAGATTAATGCATAATTGCGATATAGCTTACTATGCTTACTTCGGTAGTTTTGCGCGATTACCTCATAACGGTTATTGGTAAATACCAGCAGATAGTTTAATATTACAAAAGGTAAAAAGTAAGTGAGTATAACGGATATGCTCGTATTATAACCGGTAGTTTCAAATATATGAACGGGGAATAAAAGCAATAAACGGCGGTTAAACGCATGCAGCAACAGAAACAACGCTAACAGGTTAAGGCCCATTAATACAGACATTGACACCAGTGGCATTAATTTCCAGCCTTCGTTAAGCATTTTTCTGGCGCGGGCCTGTTTAATGGCATCTGCCCATATTTTGTAGTAGATGTTCATATCGGTATAACTTAAAAACATTGGATAAGGTTTGTGTGAACAAACAATGCAGACAAATCAGTAAATAGTACCATAATCGCCATAAACAACACCATTTAAGGTAACTAATCCTGTGTATCTTTGTATTGATGAAAGCGGCTATCCCTATATATGACATCTGCAGCCTGACCCAGCGTCAGGACGAGCTGCTTATCAGCCGTTTCGCGCCCTATTTAAAAAGCCATCGTAATTTGCACCGGGCGCATAAACATTCATTTTATCACCTGGTGTTCTTTACCAGTGGCGGCGGCTCGCAAACTATCGACTTTCAGCAGGTGCCCGTCAGGCCTTTCCAAATCTATTTCATGATTCCCGGCCAGGTACATAACTGGGCTTTTACAGGAGATGTTGACGGTTATATCATTAACTTTTCGGTGCCGTTCTTCCAGTCGTTTTTGTTAAAGGCCAATTATCTGGAAGACTTTCCCTTTTTTACCGGTATTGTTGATGATTCGGTGATCGATGTCCCGGCAAAAGCACAGCAGCAGATAATTGCCTTATTTGAACAACTGATCCATGAAACCGAAGAACCCAAACCATTAGCCGACGATATGGTGCGGTCATTGATGTTGCAGTTATTTATCGGCATAGCCCGCTTGGGTTCATGGGTAAATAAAACCATCCCGCCGTATAATTATACCTTGCTGCGCAGCTTCCAGAAACTGATTGAAAGGAATTATACCGCCCTGCGCTTACCAAAGGAATATGCCGAATTATTATACATCACCCCAAATCATTTAAATGCTTTATGTAATGATGTATTAGGGATCCCGGCCGGCGAGGTGATCCGTAACCGGATAGCGCTGGAAGCCAAAAGATTATTGATCAACAATGATTTGACCATACAGGAAATCGCCAGTCAGCTCAATTTTGCCGACAACTCGTACTTTACCCGGTTTTTCAAGAAACAGGTGGGTACTACACCAGAAGAATTCAGGAAAACAACAAACAGCCATGAATAGTTCAATTATAAAACCCGTAACAATGCCAACGTCACAACTATCAGCAGCCATGCACGCCAAATGCCCCAAATGCCGCAGGGGCGATATGTTCGTTAATAACAGCTACAGCCTGCTTTCGCAAAAAATGAACAAGACCTGCCCGCATTGCGGCTTTACCTTCGAGATTGAGCCCGGCTATTTTTATGTGGCGATGTTTGTGAGCTACGCATTTAACGTAGCCCAAATGGTGACTATGGCGGTGGCTATCTATGTGCTT
>DATCXS010000317.1:0-10521 GCA_036565645.1 Mucilaginibacter sp. | reverse complement strand
CTTATGCACAGGTATTAGAGCGGATGTTGTTGCGCAAAGGCGATGTAAAGGAAGCTGAAATGATTGGCCGTATGGATGCGCAGGTCAATCGCCTTACCAGTCTGATCGGCGATTTGCTGGATGTTACCAAGATCAACTCGGGCAAGCTACAGTTTAACGACAGCGCATTTGAATTTGTGCCTATGGTGCAGGAACTGGTTGAAGATATTCAACGCACTACTGAAAAACATACACTGGTTGACCATCACGCGCAAATTGGTATGGTTTATGGCGACAAGGAACGCATAGGACAGGTGATTTCCAATCTGATAACCAACGCTGTTAAGTACTCGCCCCAGGGCGGTGAGATCATTATCACTACCAGTTTAAAGAACGATGAAGTCCAGCTTTGTGTTCAGGATTTTGGAATAGGTATTTCTGCGGATAAACTGAATAAGGTATTTGAGCAATTTTATCGCGTTAGCGGCGATATGCAGCATACGTTTCCAGGTTTGGGCCTTGGGCTTTATATTTCATCAGAAATCATAAAACGTGAGGGCGGCAGGATCTGGGTGAACAGCGAGGTGGGTAAAGGCTCGACATTTTGTTTTGCTATCCCTTTACATAGCAAAACCAAGTAATTGTCACAACCAAAGCCATCATTACACGCCAGGGAAATCGCCTTAAAAATCCGACTACCGTATTTTGACTAAAGCCTGTATACCTGATGCTGTTTTTCCGCCCCACGAAAGCCAGCGGTTTAATGGAAACAACAGATGGCTTTAGCCAAAATTTAAAAATTGAATTTTTTAAAAGCGATTGCTCTGCCTCATTATGTGCTGTTTAATTATTAATTATTAGCTTTTTGTAATATATTTATCCTACCAATTATAAGGATTTGAGGGGTGGATAGAGTACTGCCTTTATTAAAAGAAAAAATATTAGAGAGAAGTGTTTTCCTGGCTGTTTTTACGTGCCTGTCTATGCTTTTTTTTGTTCAGCAAAGCCAGGCACAAAGTCTGGGTGACCCTATTGTGCACATTACTTTCGGATCGGGAGCAAGCCCCTATGGTCCGGCATTGGCTGCCGACTCGGGTTATACTGACTATAACTATACCGGCAAAATATCTCCCAACGATGGTCAATATGGAATATATAACACCACAAAGGGGCTGAATTCCGGTTGGGTGCTAACAAGCGATCATACCGGCGACCCGGATGGCTACATGATGGTTGTAAATGCCAGTTATGCTCCGGGATTATTTTATACCCGAAGGGTTGACGGCTTGTGCAGCAGTACCACATATGAATTTGCGGCCTGGATTAAAAATGTTTTAAAGGGTAACGGTATATTGCCAAATGTGTCTTTTTCAATTGAAACCCTGGATGGCCATATATTAGGGAATTTCCAAACAGACAATATTCCGGCAGATAGTTCCTGGATACAATATCCATTTACGTTTGCTACACCTGACACCGTACAGTCTGTGATTATTAAAATGACCAATAATGCGCCTGGCGGCGGTGGTAATGATATTGCGATTGATGACATCACTTTCAGCCCCTATGGTACGCTTGTAAGCGCTCAGTTTGATCAGAATGACAGTACGCTTGTTTGTTCAACTGCACCCAAAACGCTTACTATAAAAACACTAACACCGCTTGACAATGGCTACGCGCAAAGATTGCAGCGGTATAGTGATGGCAAGTGGACTAATCACGGCGCGCCTACTACGTCGTCAACTTTTACGTTTGTTACACCGGATACTCCCGGCCACTATTCTTATCGCATTACAAAGGGCGATGCAGCCAATATTGAATATTCAAAATGTGTGGTTTCATCAAATAAACTTGATATTATTGTTGTGCCGCCTCCACATATAATTTTTTCAGTTGCCGACACCACTTGCGAGGGAGACACTACTGTAATTACAAATAATACAGCAGTACCCGGCATAATCACTGTTGGCTGGAACTGGGACTTTGGCGATGGGCATACATCTACCCAAAAAAATCCGCGACATTTATATGCAAGCGGCGGCGACTATACGATTACACTAACCGCAACAATGAATTTGGGTTGCAGCAGTGTATCGCGAAAAACTATCCATATTATTCCGCATATTGGTGTCGATTTTGATTTTGCAACATTTGATTGCAAATTAAGATCGATAACATTCACAGATAAAACAGTCGTCCCCGAAGGAATAATAATCAGCCGTAAATGGGATTTTGGAGATGGTGATACCAGTGTTGTCCAAAATACTACACCGTTTCAACATGCGTACGATACTACCGGTACCTACCATGTAAAGCTAACTATAGTTACAGATAAGGGTTGTTCGGCTGTAATAACTAAGGATGTTACGGTATATCCCTCGCCGGAGGTCAATTTTATACTGCCCGAAGTTTGTTTGACCGACTCATACGCTCAGTTTAAAGACAGCACCTTTATTGCCGACAATACGGCCATGACCTATCTGTGGAATTTTGGCGATGACCATGCCAATGTCGCTAATCCCAATACGTCGACGGCACAAAACCCCACGCATAAATATACCGAAGCAAAACAATACCAGATCACGCTTACGGTAACATCGGCAGCAGGCTGTCAGCAAATATTAACCAAATTATTTACGGTAAATGGTTCAATACCAAAAGCTGATTTTGATGTACTGAATCCACAGACCCTTTGCAGCAATCGGGATGTGTATTTCAACAACCGGTCTACCGTAGATTTCGGGAACATAACCAAGGTGATCTGGTTTTATGACACCAGCGACATGTCGGTAACAGAAATAGATGAAAATCCTTATCCGGGCAAATTGTATCGTCATAAATATCCGGAAATAAATTTGCCCCAAGCTACCAAAAACTACCAGGTAAAAATGCTGGCGTTTTCGGGTCAGAACTGTGTGTCAGAAAAAGATCAATCCATAACCATACTGGCGGCACCCACCTTAACCTTTAATGCGCCCGATTCAGTTTGTTTGAATTTTGGCCCGATACAATTTGCCGCGCAGGAAGCGACGGCTATAAACGGCAGCGGTACTTATTCAGGAACCGGCGTTACATCAACCGGCTTATTTGATCCTGAAAAAACGGGTGTGGGTACTTTTGATATCTCCTATATTTATGCGACGGCTTCTGGCTGCATTGATACCATCATTCATAAAATTAAAGTAAATCCGGTGGGGACAGTGGATGCAGGACCCGGTGCTACCATTCTGGCTGGCGGAACAACCATGCTGCATGCAAAAGCAAGCGGCGATGACATAACTTATGCATGGCTGCCGGCTACGGGATTAAGCAGCACAACAATACCCGATCCGGTAGTCAACCTGGATAAGGACATGACCTATACTTTAACCGTTACCAATAAATATGGATGTTCTGTAAGCGACCAGGTTACCATAAAAGTGTTGCAGGCGCCGGTTATACCCAATACTTTTACGCCTAACGGAGATGGTATTAATGATAACTGGGTAATTAAATACCTGGATAGCTATTCAGGCTGCACCGTAGATGTTTTTAACCGCAACGGGCAGAAAGTCTATACTTCTGTTAATTATTCGTCGACCGGATGGGATGGGCGTTTTAAGGGCAAAGATTTGCCGGTAGGCGTTTATTATTATATTATCGATCCCAAACATGGTCGTAAAACTTTTTCGGGATATGTTGCCATAATCAGATAAAAAATCGGGATACACCTGCAAATGAAGCGACAACTGGTACAGTCCAATCTTGCGCAAAGCATAGCTAATACTTTAAAATGAATTAAATGTTAGTGCGGTTTATACAAGAAATTTTATCCAGATTGTGCAACAGCCGGCAAAGATTTATGCCAGCGAGGGCGTGCCCGTCGAAGAGATCATGGTATCAATAAATTCGCCAATAGTCTTTAATGTACGGCTGTCCAGGTAGTCTTCATTGCGCTGCATCCACTCGCTACCCAGTTTGTAAAGCATGGCTGCTTTTCCGTTAATTTTTACAATCCACACTTTCCAGTTTTTAAAATGACCAGTTGTAATTTCAATTAATTGTGTGGTTCCGTCGGCTAACTTCACTTTATAATTCATTGAATGTAATGATTTAGATGATTGAATAGTCCGTTTCTTCTCTATAGGCAAAGCGGCTTAAATGATAAATAAAATACGCAAAAAGGAAATAAATATTGCATGTTGCGCCGGTAGATAAATATGAAGACAATGTAAACATTTAATAATGAATTCCAAAGAAAATAAAATCAATCACAGCCCCCTCTAACCCGATAGCTATCGAGGCTCTCCACGGAAGGGGAGACTTTAATGCGGATCTATTTTAAAATAGATCCGCGCTACGGGAAAAGCCCTCCCTTCCCGGGAGGGTTGGGAGGGGCAGGCTGGCCATTACTCCCTGATCCAAATATTTCTGTAGCTTATCGGTTCGCTCTTATCGCCATGTGCCTGTAGTTTTAGTGGCATTGGTCCGTGAGCAGTATAAACGTGTTTAACAGTGGTCGATGTAGCACCTCTGATCTCGGTGTTATTTTGTACTAATACGCCGTTAAAAAAGATAGTAACATGCGCAGGTACCTTAACGGTGCCATCCTCATTAAATTCTGGTGCCTGGTAGGCAATGTCGTAAACATTCCACTCGCCGGCTTTATGCGCAGGGTTTACCAACGGAATAGACTCACGGTATACTGCGCCCGCCATACCATTGGTATAAGTTTTATTGTCGTTGTTGTAAGTATCTAAGACCTGTATCTCATATTTGCTCGACAAAAAGATACCGCTGTTGCCGCGAGCCTGGCTGGTGCCGGTAATGTCGGCAGGTATTTTCCATTCAATGTGTAGTTGGAAGCTGGTGAATTTACGTTTGGTTTCAATATCACCAACTGATTTATTAACGGTTAAAACATCTTTCGATACTTTCCATTTAGCCGGCGATTGATCTTTAACGCTTTCCCATTCGTTCAGATTTTTTCCGTCAAATAAAATAATAGCATCTGATGGTGCCTGGCCAAAGGTTTTAGCCGGAGTTACCACGTTTGGTACAGGTGTAAATATCTCGGCATTAGTTGGGTTGGCCGATGGCAGGTTAGCCTTTCTGATATCGGCTGATGTTGTTTGTCCATAAGCAATAGGCGACAGGCATAACAATGCCGCAGTTAAAAATAGATTGTATCTCATAATAAGTTAATTGTTTAAATCATAATTTACTCCAAAAGTATAAGATTTTAGATTGCGATACACACTTTTTTTTAGTGTATTGAAACTGTTACCGTTACTGCTATTCGGCATAAATTTCATTTATGTATAACCTCACGATACATATTTTACGTACAAGCTAAAAATAACGCTAATACTATTGATAATCATGGAATTTTCAGACAAAGACCCATACCAGGAAAAGCCCGTAGGCGTAGTGATTTTGAACTGGGTGGTAGCCATCCTGTTAACGGTCGACCTGCTTTGGTGCATTTGTTAAGTTGATTATTTTTAGTTTCTTTACATTAGGTAAAGAAACTATGAAGGTTATCTCAAAACTTTTTCTCGCGGGCGCATTGATCGGTATTGGTACTATTTGTTTTTCTTTTCGGGAAACAAATCAAGCTATCAAGCTTCATCGTTATGATCACATTATTATAGTGATGGAGGAAAATCACGGATTTGATGAAGTGATTGGCTCGCCAAATGCACCGTACATAACACAGCTTGCTCAGGAAGGAGCACTATTTACCAATGCACATGGCGTTACACACCCAAGCCAGCCAAATTACCTGGCTTTGTATTCGGGCAGTGTACAAGGTGTTATCGGCGATGAATCATTAGAGAAAGTAACGCCATTTACTACGCCTAATTTGGGTGCTGCGCTAATTAAGCATGGCTTAACCTTTAAAGGCTACGCCCAAACCATGCCTTCGGTTGGGTTTATGTCCGGTTATTATAAAAAAAGCGAACTTACTAAAGCCTATCAATATGCGCGTAAACATGCGCCCTGGGTAAATTGGATTGGCGATAAAGAAAATAACATACCGGCGTCTGTAAGTTTACCAATGGAACAATTTCCAACAGACTTTACCAAACTGCCAACCGTTGCTTTTGTTATTCCGGATATGGACTGCGATATGCACAATATTGGCGACCCGGGAGATGCCGAAGCCATAAAAAGAGGCGACCAATGGTTAAAAAACAATTTGGGCGCTTATGTCGAATGGGCCAAAAAACATAACAGCCTTTTGATATTAACGTTTGATGAGGATGATTTTAAACAGGTAAATCATATACCTACCATATTGGTCGGAGCAGGGATAGCCCCCGGCAAGTATGATGAGCGCATTAATCATTATAGCATCCTGCATACCATCGAGGCCATGTATAAGTTACCTGTCAATGATACCACTAAAGCAGCTGTCATAACAGACGTCTGGAAAAAACCGGCCAAATAAATTCCCAAGAGGCATGGTTTTCGCCATTAAGCGACGGCTTTATAATGCAATGGTATTTTTTAAGCACCATGATTAAAGGCAAACAGTGACGTAAGGCTTAGGGGCTTAAAACTTCGCAAAAAAAGCCATGAGCCGTTAATATTTCGATGATCTTTTCGGGAATCACCGTGTCTGCCTCGACACGTAATATGCGGTCGCAGTCTTCCATATCAAAGTTAACCCGGCTGTCCGGAAAATGATCAAGCACCTTCCTGACCAATTGCTCTGAGGTCTCAATCTCGCTGACATTAGTTTTAAAAACTTCGACTATCATCATAAATAATTAACCGGCCAAAGCTTTGGCAATTTTTCTTAGTTGGAAGATATGCCGCTGTGTATGAACAATGTAGAACCAAACAAACTCCAGGCGCGTAAAGGCCCCAAATCCCGGGACTTCAAAAGCAAGGCAGGTGGCGCTAAGATCAAGTGTTTTTGCAGCTTCCAAAAGCTTGTTGAACTTGTCGTTAATCATATCCACCAACTGTTGTTTGCCGTATTTTTTATCTGAAGGATAAATAAAATCAGGCGATTGCATTTTGATGTCCATATTCAGGAACAAATCAGATACAGATGCGATTTTCTCACCCGGATCACGGTCGGTAGGCTTGACATCGGCATATAATGTACTAACCCCAACAGCATTTAAAATGTGTTCGGCTACCTGCGCGGCGGTCCAGCTGCCTTCAAACGGAACGGTGTTTAGTTTATCTTCCGGAATTGATGAAAAGGCATTTAGTAATTCGTTATAAGTATTTTGTAACTCGGCTAATGTGTTTTTCATAATTAAGATGTTTAAAGCGCCTGCCTACAGGCAGGGCGCTTTAATGAGGTTTACTTTTGATTGTCGTCGTAGTTGATCATCCATTGCACACTGAATTTATCAACCAGCATGCCGAACCACGCGCCCCAGAACATTTTTTCTAAAGGCATTTCTATCTTGCCACCTTCAGCAAGCCCGTTAAATATTTGGTGAGCTTCTTGCATGCTTTCCGGGGTGATCGCAATAGACATATTGTCGCCGAAATTTAATTTCTGCCCGGCTGATTCCAGTGCATCGGTACCCATTAACAAGTTGCCGCCAATAGGCAGTGCCACGTGCATGATGCGCTCTTTATCCTCGGCCGACATATTGTCGCCGTGAGGGGTATCTTTAAAACGTTGCAGCGCTGCAAACTCACCGCCAAATACTGATTTGTAAAAATTAAAAGCCTCTTCTGTGTTACCTGAAAAATTAAGGTATGGATCAATCTTTGCCATTGTCGTGTTTTTTAAGTGTTTTGATGTTTGTTTTAGTAAAGCTAAGGTAGCTGCAATTTTTTGATATGATGATGTGTATAAATGTCAACTATAGGGGGTATTCGGGACATTTTTCTATATATTTATCGCACTATTAATTAAAAGATAATGATACAATTAGGCATTTTACTCACCAATAAATACCGTTTGCTAAGCGTAGCGGCCATACTGGATGTTTTTGAAAGCGTAAACAAATTTTATACTGCCGATGGTAAGGAACCGGTGTTTAACATCTCGCTGTTCAGCGATAGCCGGCCGGATAAAAAAGCCACTGAATTTAATGTCTATCAGATCCAATCATTAGACACGGCACCTAAGCAGGATCTGATTTTTATTCCGGCTTTTAAAGCTGCTGATATTTTGCAGACTATACAGGAAAATCAAAAATTTATCCCCTGGCTGCAACAGCAGTACCAGGCTGGCGCCGAGCTTGCTTGTGTTTGTACAGGCGCATTCCTATTGGGCGCCACCGGGCTGCTGGATGGCAAAGCTGCAACTACGCATGTGGATGCTTGCGAGGTTTTCGCCAATGCTTTCCCACAAGTAAAATTACAGGCAGACAAAGTGGTGACCGGCGACGCGGGCTTATACACCAGCGGTGGTTCGACGTCAAGCTTTCATTTAATGCTGCACCTGTTGCAAAAGCGTTGCGGAAGGGATATAGCTGTGCGTATAGCTAAAATGTTTTCTATTGATATGGATCGCGAACAGCAAACTTATTTTAGTACGTTTTCGCCTTTGCAGTCGCATAATGATGGGTTAGTGGCTATGGCGCAACAAAGTATCCAGTCATCCTATCATAATGCCGGAACTATTGAGGAGCTAATCAAAGAAATTCCCGGCAGTCGTCGTAATATAGCCCGCAGGTTTAAGCAGGTAACTGGCATCACCCCGATAGAATATCTGCAGAAAACGCGCATAGAAGCTGCAAAACGCCTCCTGGTACAAACCAACCAGCAAATGACAGAGGTGATGATAAACTCAGGCTATAGCGACCCGAAAGCTTTCCGTAAGATATTCAGAAAAACGGTCGGCATGACACCAACCGGTTACCGCGAGAAATTTTATATGGGGTAATTATTCGCCCCAGGCAGTGATCATCAAAGTGCGTGAACCGCCATAGTTTCGGTGTTCGCAAAGGTATACGCCTTGCCAAATACCCAGTGCAAAACGCCCGTTGCGGATGGGAATTGTTACCGAGCTGCCTAATAAAGCCGCTTTTAAGTGTGCAGGCATATCGTCAGGGCCTTCGTCATCATGTTGGTAATCAGGGTCGTTTTCGGGCACAGCTTTGTTGAAATACATTTCAAAATCCCTGCGCACGGTTGGGTCAGCATTTTCATTAATGGTTAATGAGGCAGATGTATGCTGAATAAATATCTGGCAAATACCCACCTTAATCTCACTGATCTGCGGCAGCGCTTGTAAAACTTCGGATGTTATTAAATGAAAACCGCGTCGACGCTGGCTTAATTGGAGCTGTTGCTGGAATATCTTCATAATGCAGGCGTAAAATAAATGCACTTGTAATAACAATGCAAATTACTAATAGTTATAGTAGTAGATGTAACTATAGCGGGTTGAACGGGTAACAGATATTTAATTAACGTAAGTTGCTAATTAATTAAAAATGAAAGCTAACCCCATAGGGGTTAAAGCTCTGTAGAAAAATAAAGCAACAAACATCCGCTCCGTAGGTGCGGCATAAGTAGCATACCTATGGCACGTCAATTTTTTGTATTAATTTTTCTACAGAGCTTTTGCTCCTATGGAGCAATTTGTATAACTGGCAACTTGAGTTAATTAGTTATTCAAATTTATGAGTAACAAGAATTTCTGCTATTTTAGCCGCGGATCATTGATGAAGACCAATAATTGGATCAAAAAGACCGCACAGGCGAAACGTTATTAAACAGACTTGAATTAATTAACATCAAGTTGGATACATATATAAAATTAATAGGGAAGAAGTCAGAATCGTAGTTACCAACGACCAATGGCTAATGACCAATGAAAATTACCAGATGACTGATACATTAGACAGAAAAACAGCCCCCCAATCAAGGGCAATAGAACATATTAACCTTATAAGGCCCCAAAAAACAACGCTGCCTAATGGTTGTAACCTGTTTACTTTTAATTCTGGCGATCAGGAACTGGTACGGATTGAATGGATTTTCAACAATCTGCGTTTTGATCCGGCAAAGCCGTTATTAAACACCGCAGTAAACACGATGCTTACTGATGGTACCGAAAGCCTGACGGCTGTCGAAATTGCTGATAAAATTGATTTTTACGGTGCATTTCTTTCTGTTGAGTATGGATTTGAGCAGTCGCAGGTCACCTTGTACTCTTTAACCAAACACCTGGATAAGACTTTGCCCGTGGTAAAGGATATCTTAATTAATTCCATCTTCCCGCAAAAAGAATTGGAGACTTACATCCGCAATCAGCAGCAAAAATTGCAGGTGAACCTGAAAAAGAACGATGTGGTGGCCCGCCGCACTTTTAACAAAGCTTTGTATGGCGATACTATTTATGGCCTGAATGCCGGGGTGGAAACCTATAACAACCTAAGCCGCGAAGACTTGCTGGCGCACTTTAAACAAATGTATCAGCCGTCAAACTGCACGCTGACCATTGCCGGTAAAGTTGACCCGTCGGTTGTCGGATTATTGAGCAATATGTTTGGTAACAACTGGAAAAATCAGCCCATAGCAGCTGATATTACCCAGCCTGATTTGAATCATGCCACAAATTATTTTTATTTTGTT
>DATCXS010000437.1:0-3211 GCA_036565645.1 Mucilaginibacter sp. | reverse complement strand
TTGCAAACCGCTTGGTCAATTAGACTGGAACGGTTCTGGTATGCACGCTAATTTCTCCAATACATTATTGCGTACTGCTAACAGCGAAGCTAAATTTAAAGCAGTTTGCGAGGCTTTCCGCCCGGCAGTTGCTGAATGTATCGCTGTTTACGGTGCTGATAACGATCAGCGTTTAACCGGTAAGCACGAAACTGCTTCAATCCACGACTTTAGCTATGGTGTATCTGACCGTGGTGCTTCAATCCGTATCCCGCTGTATGCTGTTGACCACAACTGGAGCGGTTACCTGGAAGATCGTCGTCCAAACTCTGCTGCTGATCCATACAAGGTGGCTGCAGTGATCATTAAAACTGTAAAAAAAGCTAAGGTTTAATTTTAGCTAAACAGATATCTGAAAGCGATGGGTGAAAACTCATCGCTTTTTTGTTTTGAAATCACATCGCGTCATTATAAACACCGCGTCATTGAGGTATGAAGCAATCTCTACATACGCTAATCAATCGGGCAAGGCGTAACTGTCGCGCAAAAGGCTTGAGTAAGCATTTATATTTTTTGCTGCAGATATTCCATATAATTACCGGCCGTAATTTCTCTGAAGCCGGCTATGGAGCGATTATATAAATATCCCCAACAAATTAACGTTCCCTTATCAGTTTTTACGGCTAAAGCTTCGCGGATATATAAATAGGGCCGCTCTTCGCCCTCGCCATAGCCTTCGTAAAAATCCAGCTGTCTTAGTACCTCTTGCGGATTTTTTAAACGGTAAACCGTTCCCCAAACATCATAATTATCTTTACTGTCTATAACAAGTGCAGGGTAATGGCCTGCATCGTAAAGTTTGCCTTTAATTTTGCCCCTGCAACAAAAGGTGGAGTTACGGGTTAAATAACTGGCAAACTCATTATCAGCTACCAACAAAGTGCCATAAACAAACAACAGATCATTTGTCATTTTTATATTCAGTTTTTTGGGATACGATGGTTATCTTGCTTAATATTGGATCGGATTTTTACCTACACCATGAACGAACAACAAATAACAGCATACTTACACGAAAATAATATACAAAAAATAAAATTTGCCTTCGCCGACATTGACGGCGTTTTGCGCGGAAAGGTTATCCATGCAAAAAAATTCCTGGATGGCCTGCAGGGTGGCTACGGTTTTTGTGATGTTGTTTTTGGCTGGGATAGTAGTGATGTTTGTTATGATAATGTACAGGTAACCGGCTGGCATACGGGCTATCCGGATAAATCATGCCGGATCGATCTGTCTACTTTTCGTACTATTCCGTGGCAGGATAATCTCCCGTTTTTTATTGGCGATTTTAGCGATGCCAACGGCGATGGACTTGCTGTTTGTCCCCGATCATTACTGAAACGCATTACCAAAGAATGTGAAGACCTGGGCTATCACCCCGAATTTGCGCAGGAATTTGAGTGGTTCAATTTCAAAGAGACACCGCAAACCCTACAGGATAAGCAATTTACCAACTTGCAGCCGCTAACGCCGGGCATGTTTGGTTATTCGTTATTACGCCTGTCAGAAAACAATAATTTTTGTAATGACCTGGTCGATTTGCTGAATAAATTTAATGTACCGATAGAGGGTTTCCATACTGAAACGGGGCCGGGTGTATATGAGGCGGCTATTTTGCATTCGCACGTTATTGAAGCTGCGGACAAGGCAGCATTATTTAAAACCGCTGTTAAAGAGATTGCTTACAAACATGGCATCATAGCCAGTTTTATGGCTAAGTGGAATGAAAGTCTGCCGGGTTGCGGTGGGCATGTTCATCAAAGCCTCTGGGATAAAAATCAAACCCAAAACCTGTTTTACGACGGTAAGGACGCTAATAAAATGAGCGAACTGCATAAGCAATACCTGGCTGGTCAGTTGTATTGCCTGCCGCATATATTGCCAATGTACGCACCGACTATTAACAGTTATAAACGATTAGTTGAAGGTGCCTGGGCGCCAACTACTATTACCTGGGCTATTGAGAACAGAACGACGGCTTTCCGCGTATTAAATTCATCAAAAAGTTATACCCGCCTGGAAACCCGTATACCCGGTGCCGATACCAACCCTTACCTGGTAATGGCTGCCGCTTTAGCGTCAGGCTTGTATGGCATTAAAAATAAACTGACATTAGACGTGCCGCAAACCATAGGTAACGGCTATCTGAATAAAAGCAACGGCACTATACAGCCTAATTTATATGAGGCAGCTGTTGATATGCAGAAATCGGCGATAGCGCGAGAAATATTAGGTGCCGATTTTGTGGAGCACTTTACACAAACCCGTTTGTGGGAATGCCGCCAGTTTGCCAAAAGTGTGACAGACTGGGAGCTGAAAAGATATTTTGAAATAATATAAACCAAAATATATACCTTCTTAATAATGCGTTTTTATCAAAAGGCTTTTGCCTGTTTGTGGGTTTTGCTTGTGCTTTTTAGTCAGCAAACAAAAGCCCAAAGTACAACCTACACCAATTGGCAAATTTACGGCGGCTCCAAAAAATCCATTCGCTATTCATCACTCAGGCAAATAAATACGCATAATGTTAAGCAGTTGCAAGTAGCCTGGACCTACCATACCGGCGATGCTGATGTTAAAGGTTCGTCGCAAATGCAATGCAACCCTATTATTGTTCATGGTATTTTGTATGGTACCACGCCGCATTTAAGTCTGGTTGCGCTGGATGCTGCTACAGGCGAAAAGAAGTGGCTATTTAATGCCGAAGAGCATCTGCCAAAAAAAACCAATTTGGGCGTAAACAATAACCGTGGTGTAACCTATTGGCAAAGTGGCAACGATAAGCGCATATTATACTGCGCTGGCTCAAACCTGTATGAGGTTAATGCGCTTACCGGCGAGTTGATTACCAGCTTTGGAAACAACGGCGCTGTCGATCTGCATGACAATCTGGAATTGACTAATAAAAACTGGTATGTTGCCGGTACCACGCCGGGCATAATTTATAAAGACCTGTATATTCTGGGCAGCCGCGTGAACGAAAGTGCTAATGCCGCACCGGGCAGTATTCGTGCGTTTGATGTACGTACGGGTAAGCTGCGCTGGATATTCCACACTATCCCGCACCCCGGCGAGTACGGTTACAATACCTGGGAGGATAAAGATGCCTGGAAACATATCGGCGGGGCCAATAGCTGGTCGGGTTTTAGTTTGGATGAGAAACGAGGAATTT
>DATCXS010000403.1:0-4913 GCA_036565645.1 Mucilaginibacter sp. | reverse complement strand
TTACAAGTACCAGCACCTGGAATTTGAGGAATTGGCTGCTTTATACCGGGCTTGCGATGTAGCATTGATTACCCCCCTGCGCGACGGAATGAACCTGGTAGCAAAAGAATTTGTCGCAAGCCGAAATGATGGCACGGGGGTATTGATATTAAGCGAAATGGCCGGTGCCGCAGCAGAATTGAGCGGAGCGCTTTTGATTAATCCAAATGATGCTGATGAGATTGCTTCAACTATTAAAATAGCAATTGAAATGGACGGCAAAGAACAGGAAGAACGCTTAAATGTAATGCAGGCTCAAATCAAAACCCACGATGTAAACCATTGGGCGTCAGCCATGCTTAAAAAGTTAGAGGAAGTAACCGTGCGCCGGATTGCCCACGCTGCCCGGCATATTGACCCCTTTTCGCGGGCCAGCTTGTTGGAGCATTATGCAGCGGCATCTAAAAGGTTATTATTACTGGATTATGACGGCACTTTGTCGCCATTTGCTGCACGCCCGGAACAGGCTATACCATCTCCTGAATTACTTACGCTGCTGGCTCAATTGACCAGGCATACAGATACTGACGTTTATATTATTAGTGGCCGGGATAGCGCTACCCTGGAGAGCTGGTTTGGCCATTTACCTATTGGCCTGGTGGCCGAGCATGGCGCGAAGATTAAAAAGATAGGTGGTAGCTGGTCTGCCATAACAGACGATCTGAAAGCTTGCTGGCCTCAGGTGGAAAAGCTGATGGCTGCCTATATTGCAAAATGCCCCGGTTCATTTGTAGAACAAAAGGAGTTTTCGCGGGCCTGGCATTATCGGGGAACCGAGCCGTTTCACGGAGCATTGAAAGCGGCCGAACTTTATCGCGAATTGCTGGACTGCGTAGGCCCCTTACCTCTCCAGGTACTTAATGGCCATAAAGTCATCGAGGTGCGCAGCCGGTTGGTGGATAAAGGAAAAGCCGTTACGGGACTTTTGACGAATGCAGACTATGACTTCATTCTATGTGTGGGCGATGACGAAACCGACGAGGATATGTTCAGGGCGATGGCCGGGATACCGGGCGCTTTTACTATCAAGATTGGCGAACAACCATCCCTGGCCATATATCGGCTACATACCCCCTACCAGGTGCATGCCCTGCTCGAAAACATCTTAAACAGCCCCAAGCCAATGCGCAGCCTTATATAATTAATTGAGATGTTTGATATGGCTTAAGTTAAGCTAAAGTGTTTTAATTCTGATTTTCCGGATTAAATAAAAAACTCCGCATTATTTAAATGCAGAGTTTTTATCGTTTGAGGGAATATATTTACGATTAGTTATCAATGCCCCATTTTTCGTTCGGCTTTGGCCCCATAACTAATTTCAATGATCCGCCTTTTAACAGTTCGGAAGCCGGGAATTTGAACGAATTCAATGCTTTGCCATTTAACACAGCGCTTTGTACATACATATTGATACGCGATGCGTTTTTAGCTTCGATGGTAAACTTTTTACCGCGACCAAATCTCTGACCAAGATCTATCTCGACCTTTTGATATAGCGGGCTTGCAATTTCGTAAATAGGTTTATCGCGGGCGCCGCCATCCATTTGGAAAAGCCCCATCGACGTCATTACCAACCAGGCGCTCATCTGGCCCTGATCCTCATCGCCCAGCCAGGCGTTACCTACGCCATACCCATAATAACGATCTATGATAGACCGGCTCCATTTTTGGGTAGACCAGGGCTTGCCTGCCCAGTTAAACAGGAACGGAAAGTGCATGGATTGCTGATTACCTTGTACCACCGGATAATCCCAATACTGATCGTTCATGCCATTATAGCGCCAGGGTTCGCTCACTTTAAAGCCCCATTCTAAACGATCGATGAATTTTTGCTTGCCGATATAACTGATCAGCGAGGGTACATCCTGCGGAACAAAAAAGGTTAGCTGCCAGGCATTACCCTCTACATATTCTGCATTATGACCACTTCGGAAAGGGTCAAAGTTTGGTGTAAACTGGCCGTTAGCCAGTTTCATATGGCTATACCCGCCTGTATCAATGGCATGTTTCCACCAATATCCGCGGGCATTGAACTTGTTGTAAATATCAGTTTTTCCTAAAGATTTTGCTAACTGTCCGACGGTCCAATCATCAAACGAATATTCCATGGTGTTAGAAAAACGACCACTGTCGGACGGTACATATTGGTGTTTCATGTATTGCGCCAGATCCTCATTCCCGGCGTAGCCGGTAAATACCTTTTGGGCCGGGGTAGTTTGCATTTTAACAGCTGCCTCCAGCACATGATTGGCATCAAACCCGGTGATACCCATTTGATAAGCGGATACCAGCAACGGGATTTCGTGCTCGGCTACCATTACCGGGATATAATTCATACCTGCCGGGCCTTTCGCTAACCAGCCGTTAGCATCGTACATAGCCAGTTGCGAGTTTACCCAGCGTTTGCTCCACTCGGGGGTAATTAAATTCCAAACCTGGTTCAGGTTCCAGAATGTATTCCAGAAAGCATCGCAGCCCAAAGCAACATCATCTTTGTTCTTTAATTGGTGCACCTTGCTGTCGGTTCCGCGCCATTGGCCGTTAACATCGCTCCAGGTATTACGGCTGGCAATTGAGCGGTACATGGCGTTGTAAAAGCGTGCTTTTTCCAACCGGTTAGTCGAGGTGATCTTTACTCTGTTAAAAATATCATTCCAGGCATTTACCTGGTTTTGGCGGATGGCATCATAGCTCCAGCCAAATTTATCCTTGATCTCTGTTTTCAAGTTCAGTTTGGCATTCTCTAAACTAACTACAGAGATACCTGAACGTAGCTGCACTACCGGGTGTGCTTTGGCATCAAAGTTTAACCAGATGCCGGCGTTTCTAAGATCTTTCGCCGAGTAGGTGTTACCGCTAAGCATTTTTTTATCGGCCCAACCGCCAATGCCTGTTATCGGCTGGTCAACTTCTATCACAAAATAAACGGTGTAGTCCTGATCGGCCTGATTGCTCCATACACCTCTGGAAAATTCATGCGCATAGCCTTCAATACTTTTATCACCTACCTTGGTTACCTTAATCTCCTTAAGTACGTAGTCGTATTCGGTTGGTATGTGCAGATCAATCAATATGCGCGAACTATCCCTATCCTTAGGAAAAGTAAAACGCTCGAATCCGCAACGGGTAGTGGCGGTTACTTCGGCTTTGATGTTGTAGTCGGTTAGTTTTACTTTGTACTCGCCTATAGGGGCCTGTTCACTGCGCTTATCAATCCGCGAAGCAAAACCTGAACCAGGTTTCAGCTCATCGCCCGGGGTGGTTTTTAAATGTCCGTTAGTAGCCATTATTCCCAAACCGCCCATGGTCCACTCGTGGATATGGCTAAACATGCTAACCGTTTCAAAAGATGGCTCGTAACCCGCCTGCCAGCCTGCATTCTGATTGTCAGGACTCATTTTTACCATACTAAAAGGCATCCACGGACCAGGTGCGATCATCCACCGCGAGTGGGCAGTACCTATACGGGTGTCCACATAGTCAGCCAGGGTTTGCAGTTTTTGTTTAGAGCGGATAACTTTACCCGTTTGTACTACTTTGCCGTTTTCTAAAATGCGGTAATTGCTGGTTCTGGTAGCAGCAACAGCAGGCATAGGTGCCTCGAAATCGTAATTGCCTTTTTCTACTACTTCCTTAAAAATAGTTTTGCCATCAAGCTCAACACTTAGCGTCGGTGTACCTGTTAAATGCTCGGTATTTACCAACAGTGGTTGAAAGCGTGCTGCGCCGTTTTGCAGTTCGTAATCGGCTGCCTCAACATCACGAACATACAGTTGACCCGGCATTTGCAAATTATCTGCCGGGCCTTCTAAACTGACTTCGTCAAATTTTATCCATGACCCTTGCAAGATGGTGATCATCACGGTATTGCCGCCCTTTTTTAATACGCTTGCACTGACCGGAATTTCCAGCGTTTTTGGTGTGGCGTTTAATGCATCGCCTTTCAACGCTGCCGAGTCGATATAAGGTTCATTCAGGCGTGGATGCGGTTGTTTGGCTACATCGTATCCTGCTGCTTCTAACTGAAACTTATGATCGGCATTATTAACGCTGACTTTTAACAACGGAAGGAATTTTTTAGCAAAATCGGCAAGCTTAATTACCAGTTTGTAATCGCCTTTGGCCGGTACATCTTTTAACGAAAAAAGTATATTAACCTGGTTTGTACGCCAGCCCGATGTTGGCCAGGTACCGCCCCATGTATCAACCGGACCGGCTAACACATACGGAAAATCCTGATCGGTTTTGGAGTGTCCTATCAAATAAAACTTGTCTTCAAACCCAAAATCGCGCTCAATAAACTTTTTAAAGCCATCGGGCGCCATTGCAAATTCGTTAGCCGAACCGTCGGCCTTACCGATCTGCCATATTGCATTAGCGGTTTTTTGAGCAAATGACTGCGTAACGCCGCTAAGCGCAAGGCAAGCCAGTAAGCATATTCTTTTCATGCGGTTTATTGTATGGGATTGCGGCATTGACCGCTGTTTATAAAAGTAATTGTTATAAGTCAAACATATATAAAAAATAATTATGTTCAAATGTACATACAAATAAAATATTTGAATTAAGAGCGTTGTTTTGTGCCGCCGCATTCTATAATTCAATGGAAGAAGTTCGAATCAATATTCATAATCCGTTATTCTGATTAAGCATCGCTTAAAACAAAAAATGCAATGAACTTTCAGATTCATTGCATTTAAAAGTGGTCCCGACGAGAATCGAACTCATATCTAGAGTTTAGGAAACTCCTATTCTATCCGTTGAACTACGGGACCGTGTTTGTGATTTAACAGGGCAAATATAGAGAAAAAAACAAGTTTATATCTCAGCGCCGCTTCAAAACACGTCACAAAACTGAGCAATAAAAAACCGGC